>JAFEDW010000368.1 GCA_018241455.1 Pseudomonadota bacterium
CTGAAGGAGGGCGCCCCGGCCCGCGATCGGTTCATCAAGTTGCTGAGCGCCGGTGGGTCGGATTATCCGTACGAGCTGTACAAGCGCGCCGGCATCGACATGGCGACGCCTGCGCCTTACCGCGCGCTGGCCGCGCGCATGAACCGGCTGATGGACGACATCGAGAAGCTCGAAGCGCAGAAATAGCGGCCTTTGGGCGCGCAGGCGAAACACACGAAGCGGACCCGCGGTGCTGCTGGCGGCAGCGCCGCGGGCGCCGCGGGTGCCGCGGGCGCCGACGCCGCGCCACCGGCTGACATTGCGGCCGTCGCGCCGGCGCTGCTCGCGTGGCATGCCGAACACGGCCGCCACGATCTTCCGTGGCAGCATGACCCCACGCCCTACCGGGTGTGGGTGTCCGAGATCATGCTGCAACAGACCCAGGTCGCCACGGTGGTCGGATATTTCGATCGCTTCATGCGGCGCTTTCCCGACGTGGCTGCGCTGGCGGCAGCGCCACTCGATGAAGTGCTGCACCTGTGGTCGGGCCTCGGCTACTACTCGCGTGCGCGCAACCTGCATCGCGCCGCGCGGCTCATCGTGGCGGAACACGGCAGTGAGCTGCCAGGCAGTGCGGCCGCACTCGCCGAATTGCCCGGCATCGGCCGTTCGACCGCAGCGGCAATTCGTGCGCTGAGCGCGGGCGAACGCGCCGCGATTCTCGATGGCAATGTGCGACGGGTGTTGTCGCGTTACTTCGCAGTCGCGGGCGCACCGAGCGAGCGCGCAGTGCAACAGCAATTGTGGCAGCTCGCCGAAGAGTGCACGCCGGCGGGCGAGGTCGCGCGCTACACGCAGGCGATCATGGATCTGGGCGCGACCGTTTGCGTGCGCAACCGACCGCGATGCGCCGAGTGCCCGTTGCAGGAACGCTGCAGCGCCCACCGCAGCGGCCGCCAGCATGACTTCCCGACGGCGCGTGTGCGCGCGCCGCGCCGTACCGAGAGTGTCGTGATGCTGTTCGCGCGCCAGAGCGATGGCAGCGTGCTGCTCGAGCGCCGCGCCGAACGCGGCGTGTGGGGAGGGCTGTGGTGCCCGCCGCAATTCGCGAACGTCGCCGCCGCGCGGAAATTCGCCCGCACCCGTCTTGCTGACGCGCAGGTGGAGCCGCGCTCACGCACAGTACTGCGGCATGCCTTCACGCACTTCGAGCTGGAGA
Organism: Pseudomonadota bacterium; assembly: GCA_018241455.1. GTDB lineage: Bacteria > Pseudomonadota > Gammaproteobacteria > Steroidobacterales > Steroidobacteraceae > FEN-1191. The sequence continues at coordinate 1,199 of JAFEDW010000368.1, forward strand.
TCTCGCCGCTGATGGCCAGTTGTGCCGGCGCCAACAGCGTGCAGGAAGCGGCCCCGATAGTGTGGTACAACCCAGCGCGTCCGCAGCCGCTCGGCCTTCCGGCCCCCGTGACCGCACTGATCCAGAGACTCGAATGACCCGCACCGTGCAATGCGTCGTGTTGAAGACCGAGGCCCCGGGCCTCGACCGCGCGCCCTATCCCGGCCCGCTCGGCCAGCGCATCTACGAATCGGTGTCGCGCGAGGGATGGGCGCGCTGGGTGCGGCACCAGGTCATGCTGATGAACGAATACCGCCTGTCGCCAATGGAGCCCAAGGCCCGCAAGTTCCTCGAGGCCGAGATGGAGAAGTTCTTCTTCGGCCCCGGATCCGACAAGCCCGCCGAGTTCAAACCGCCCGAGGCGTGATACCGGGCGTCCGGCTCAGGCCTCAGCGATCGCCGCGATCGACACCTTCAGTCCCGGAACCCGGATCGGCAGCTTTGCGCCCTGTCGCGCCGGCGGCGCGGACGGAAACCAGCGCAGCCATTCCTCGTTCATGCCGGCGGCATCGTCCTCGTCGGCGAGCACCACGGTCGTGCTGACGATCCGCTCGAGGCCGCTGCCCGCGCATTCGAGAATCCAGCGGATGTTGCGCATGCACTGGCGCGTCTGCTCCTGGATCGTCTCGCCGACGATCTCGCCGGTCAGCGGATCGTGCGGTGTCGTGCCCGACACGAACACCAGTCCGCCGGCCCGGACCGCCTGGCTGTAGGTGGGCGGCGGCTTCGCGGCCCTGGGGGTGTAGATGATGTGGCGTTGCATGGGAGCTCCTGGGTTGTCGCGTCACATGGCGATTCGAGTGTTGATGCCAACGCGCGGGATCAGCATCGGCACGCTGCGCTGGTAGTCGCGGTAGTC
>JAFEDW010000369.1 GCA_018241455.1 Pseudomonadota bacterium
AGCCTATGGAAGCAGTCCCTCGATTCGGACACGGCCGTGCAGCTGACCGACGGTCCGGGCTACGACTACCAGCCGGATGTATCGCGTGACGGCACGCGTGTCGTGTTCACGCGCTACCTGAACGACGCGATGGAACTGCAGCTGCTCGACCTGCACACCGGTGCGGTCACGCCGATCACCAGCGGCGGGGCGGTCAACACCGAGCCGCGCTTCTCGCCGGATGGCGCGCGCATCGCCTGGGTCTCGACCGCCGGCACCGGGCATTTCCACGTGTTCGTGGGCACGCTCAACGGCAATCATCTCGACGGCGGCGCCGTGTGGCCCGAGCGCCGCAGCAAGGTCGTGCGCTACTACTACAGCCCCTACGACCACGAGATTTCGCCGAGCTGGTCGCCCGACGGCAAGGAACTGATGTACGTCAGCAATCCCGAATCGATCTACGGCACGGGCGGCATCTGGCGGCGAGCGCTCGATCGCGACGCCGAACCGCGGCTGGTGCGCGCCGAGGAGACCACGTGGCGCGCGCGCCCCGACTGGTCGCCGGATGGCAAGCGCGTGGCCTGGGCCTCGTATGCGGGCCGCAATTCGCACCAGATCTGGCTGACCACCGCGGCCGGCAACGGTGATCCGCTGGCGCTGACCTACGGCGATGCCGAGGCCACCGGCGCACGCTGGTCGGTCGATGCGACGCGCATCGCGTACCTGGATAACGCGAGCGGCGACAACCAGATCCACGTGCTCGACATCCCGGGCGCGCGTTCGCGGCTGCTGCAGATCCGCAAGCGCCAATACCTGCACCCGATGGGCCGGCTGCAATTGCACATTGCCGAGGCCGGCGCCGGCAAGGATGCCGCGTCGCGTGCCGATCTCGCCGCGCGCGTCTCGGTCGTGGCTTCGGATGGCCGCGCCTACGCGCCCGACGATGCCTGGATACGCGGCGATGACGGGTTCGATCGCAGCGTGCAGGCTTTCGAGCCGCACTACTTCCACACCACCGGCCGCGCCACGCTGGCCTTGCCGCCGGGACCGGCAAAGATCACCGTCTGGCGAGGCCTCGCCACGGCGATCGCGCGCCGTGAAGTGGTGATTCCAGCCGACGGCACCGCGCGGGCAGAGATCGCACTCGAACCGCTGGCGCTGCCTGCGGGTTGGCGCCAGAACTGGCATAGCGCCGACGTGCACGTGCACATGAATTACGCCGGCACCTATCGCGACAACCCGCAACGCCTCGTCGCGCAGGCCACGGCCGAAGACCTGGATGCCGTGTTCGACCTGGTCGTCAACAAGGAGCAGCGCATCCCGGACATCGGCTATTTCTCGCCGGAGCCCGATCGCGCCTCGACCGCATCCGTGCTGCTGTCGCACGGGCAGGAATACCACACCAGCTACTGGGGGCACCTGGGGCTGCTGGGCCTCGACGATCATTTCCTGCTGCCCGGCTACGCGGCCTACACGAACACCGCGGCCGCCAGCCTGTATCCGACCAACGCGGCGATCGCCGACCTGGCGCATGCGCAATCGGCGCTGGTCGGCTACGTGCATCCGTTCGACGAGCTGCCCGATCCGCAGCATGACGAATCGCTGACCAGCGAATTGCCGGTCGATGTCGCATTGGGCAAGGTCGATTACTACGAAGTGCCGGGCTTCAGCGATCACAAGGCCGGTGCGACCGTCTGGCATCGGCTGCTGAACTGCGGCTTTCGCCCGTCAGCGGCCGCGGGCACGGATGCGATGGCGAACTACGCCTCGATGCGCGGCCCGGTCGGGCTGAACCGCGTCTACGTCGAGGATGGAGCGGAGCCGCAGGGCAGCAGCCAGGCCGATCGCCATGCGCGGCTGGATGGCTGGTTGCGCGCGCTCAAGGCGGGCCACAGCATGGCTACCAACAGCGCGCTGCTGGGGCTCGAGGTGAATGGCAAGTCGCCGGGAGCGGAACTGTCGATTGCAGCCGAGGGCGCGAGCGTGCACGTGCGGGGCTTCATGCGCTCGATCGTGCCGATCGACCACCTGCAGCTGATGTCGCAGGGCAAGGTGTTGCTCGAGATCCCGCTGCGCGGCGATCGTCGCAGCGCCGATATCGACGAGCAGGTCAGGG
>JAFEDW010000036.1 GCA_018241455.1 Pseudomonadota bacterium
AGATGCTCGCGCGGGCGGCCGACCTGATGGAGGCGCGCCGCCCGGCACTGATGGCGCTAATCGTGCGCGAGGCGGGCAAGTCGCTGCCCAATGCGGTGTCCGAGATCCGCGAGGCGGTGGATTTCCTGCGCTACTACGGCGCGCAGCTGCGCGGCGAGGATGCGCCGCAGTCGCAGGGACCGCCGCTCGGGCCGGTCGTGTGCATCTCGCCGTGGAATTTCCCGTTGGCGATCTTCACCGGCCAGGTGGCCGCGGCACTGGCCGCCGGCAATCCGGTGCTGGCGAAACCCGCGGAGGAAACCCCGCTGATCGCCGCGGCCGCGGTGGGGCTGCTGCGCGAAGCCGGCATTCCCGAGGCGGTGTTGCAGCTGCTGCCGGGCGCCGGCGAAGTTGGCGCGGCGCTCGTCGGCGATGCGCGCGTATGCGGCGTGATGTTCACCGGATCGACCGCCGTGGCGCGGCTGATCCAGCGCCAGCTCGCCGATCGCCTGACGATGGCCGGCACGCCGATCCCGCTGATCGCCGAGACCGGCGGACAGAACGCGCTGATCGTCGATTCCTCGGCGCTGCCCGAGCAGGTCGTTGGCGACGTGCTCGCCTCCGCGTTCGACAGCGCCGGGCAGCGCTGTTCGGCCTTGCGCATCCTGTGCCTGCAGGAAGACATCGCCGATCGCGTGCTGACGATGCTCAAGGGCGCGCTGCGCGAGCTGAACGTCGGCAATCCCGACCGGCTCGCGACCGATGTCGGGCCGGTCATCACCGAAGAGGCGCGCGCCGGCATCTGCGCGCACATCGACGGCATGCGCCAGCGCGGCCGCGCGGTGGAACAGTTGCCGCTGCCGGCGGCGACCGCGGCCGGCACCTTCGTGCCGCCGACGCTGATCGAGATCGACGGCATCGCGGAGGTCGAACGCGAGGTGTTCGGGCCGGTGCTGCACGTGCTGCGCTACGAGCGCGCCGAGCTGCCGGCGCTGATCGATGCGATAAACGCCACCGGCTACGCGCTGACCTTCGGCCTGCACACGCGCATCGACGAGACCATCGCGATGGTCACCGAGCGCATCGCCGCCGGGAACATCTACGTCAACCGCAACATCATCGGCGCCGTCGTCGGCGTGCAGCCTTTCGGCGGCAACGGACTGTCGGGCACGGGTCCGAAGGCCGGCGGTCCGCTGTACCTCAAGCGCCTGTGCCACACGCGGCCACGGCCCAAGTCCCCCGCCAGCCCGCCTGCCACTGCGCACGCCGAACCGGTCGATGCGGCGGCGCTGACCCAATCGGGGCTGGCGGTCGACTACGCGAATCTGCTCGCGCAGCGGAAGCTGGCCACGCTCGCCGCGCGCGTCAATGCCTACCTGCAGCGCAGCCATGCCGGCGAAACGCTGGAATTGCCGGGCCCGGTGGGTGAGCGCAACGTCTACGTGCGCAAGCCCCGGGGCCGCGTGCTGGTGCTCTCGGCCGACCAGAATGCGCTGCTGATGCAGATCGGCGCGGTGCTCGCGACCGGGAATATCGCGATCGTCGAGAAGAAGAATCCGGCCGCGAAGATCCTGGCGGCGCTGCCCGAGGCGGTCGCGGCGCGCGTGCAGGCGGTCTCGAAATGGCAGGAAGCGCCGGGCATCGCGGCGATATTGTTTGCCGGCGAGCGCGAAGCGCTGCGCGCACTCGACCAGGCCGCCGCGCTGCGCGACGGCCCGATCATCCTCGTGCAGGGCCTGTCGGTCGCGGGCCTCACGGGCGGCAGCGAAGACTACAACCTCGATTTGCTGCTCGAGGAAATCAGCGTCAGCACGAATACCGCAGCCGCGGGCGGCAATGCGAACCTGATGACGATCGGCTGAGCGGCGCGCGCCGACCTCAAATCAATTCGACGTCCGCGTCGGCTACGCTCGCCCCACCCGTGCGCACGATGCGCGACAGCGCGAGCGCCTGCGGCAACACCTGTGTCGCGTAGCAGCGCGCGGTCTGGAGCTTCGCGCGCATGAAGGCCGCGTCGCCGCCGTTGGCATCGCCGCCGGCACCCATGCGCGCCGCAGCGATGTGCGCCCCGCGCGCCAGCAGCCAGCCGGCGAGCACGTAGCCACAGAGCATCAGGTACGGCACGCTGACGGCGAATGCCGTTGCCGGCGCGCTAGGCAGCTGCGGTAGCACACTCGCGGTGGCGGCGCGCAAACCACTCATCGCCTCGCGCAGCGATGCGACGATGACCGGCAGTTCCGCATCGCCGGTGTCGCTGCGATAGCCGTGCAGTTCCGCTTCGATCTCATCGAGCAGCGCGCCCATCGCCGCGCCACGGTCGCGCGCGAGCTTGCGGCCGAGCAGGTCGTTGGCCTGGATCGCCGTCGTGCCCTCGTAAATGGTCGTGATGCGCGCGTCGCGCAACACCTGCGCAATGCCGGTCTCCTCGATGTAGCCCATGCCGCCGTGCACCTGCAGCGCCTGCGAGGCCAGCTCGAAGGCGCATTCCGTGCACCAGCCCTTGACGATCGGGATCAGCAGCTCGCCGCGCACCAATGCACCGCGGTCGAACTGCAGCGCTGCATACAGCGCCAGCGCGCGCATCGCCTCGACGTTGGCGCGTATCGACAGCAGCAGGCGCCGCACGTCCGGATGGCGGATGATCGGCTGCGCGCCGCCGGCACTGGTGCCGACGGGCCGGCCCTGCACGCGATTGCGGGCCCACGCGTTCGCGCGCTGGAATGCGGCCTCGGCGAGCCCGACACCCTGGAACCCCATCGCCAAGCGCGCCGCGTTCATCATGATGAACATGTACTCGAGTCCGCGGTTTGCCTCGCCGACGAGGAACCCGGTCGCGCCACCGTTGTCGCCGAATGCGAGCACGCAGGTGGGACTCGCGCGGATGCCGAGCTTGTGTTCGATCGACACGCAGCGCAGGTCATTTCGCGCACCTGGCGCGCCGTGCGCGTCCGGCAGGAACTTCGGCACCAGGAACAGCGACAGGCCCTTCACGCCCGGCGGCGCGCCGTCGATGCGCGCGAGCACGAGATGCACGATGTTGCCGGCCATGTCGTGATCGCCGTAGCTGATGAAGATCTTCTGCCCGGTGATCCGGTAGTGATCACCGGCCGGCATCGCGCGCATGCGGATCGCCGCCAGATCGGAGCCGGCCTGCGGCTCGGTCAGGTTCATCGTGCCCGACCACTCGCCGCTCAACATGCGCGGCAGATAGGCTTTCTTCAGCGCGTCCGAGCCGACGAGCAGCAGCGCCTCGATCGCGCCGCGTGACAGCAGCGGGCACAGCATCAGCGCCACATTGCTGCTGCACCAGATCTCCTCGACCGCGCTCACCAGCACGCGCGGCGCGCCCTGGCCGCCGTGCGCGGCATCGACACCGAGCTGCGGCCAGCCGCCTTCGACATATTTCTGGTAGGCCGCGCGGAAGCCGGCCGGCGCCCGCACGCCATCCGGCGTCCAGGTGGCGCCCTCGCGATCGCCCGGCTGGTTGAGCGGCGCGAGCACTTCGGTGGCGAAGCGACCGGCTTCGGTCAGCACGGCCTCGGCCGTATCCACGGAAAAATCAGCGTATGCGGGCTGCTGCGCAAGCTGGCCGGCGTCGAGCACGTGCTCGAGCACGAAGCGCAGTTCGGCGATCGGGGCGCGGTACACGGGATACCTCTCGAGGGTCGCTCGCCGCTGAAATTATGACAAGTCTAGCGAAAACCGGCCGCCGCGGTGGAACGGGAGTGCCGTCACGGCGACAGTTGGCCGCCTGCCGCATGATAGCCAGCATGTCCCCACTGTCGGATAAGGCCGCATCCGGCACGCGTCGCCGGCCGGTGCCGGATGACCTGGGCAAGGCGCTGCTGCTTGCCCTGACGCCCTGGCGGGCGCAGTCCTTTTCGCTGCACGATGCCGAGGGCGACACGCTCTGGCTGAGCGCCGGTTCGATGGGGCCGGACGAACACGGTTTCGTGCTCGCCGCACTCGACGTGTTCTCGCTCGAACCCAATCGCGCTTGCATCCATCGCAAGCTGAGCGACGGCCGCCGCGCGCTGTTCCTCGCGGCGCGCGACCCGCTCGGCGGCTGCAGCGGCGTCGGCTTCGCGTTCATCGAAGGCGGTCCGGTCGACGATACGCGCGTCGTCACGCCGGCGGTGCGCGCGCTGATGCAGCGCTTCGCGATGCTGGTCGCGCCGCAGCCCGACAAGCGCCAGGGCGCTGCGCTCCCGACGCCGGACGCCGACGGCACCATGCCGCTCGAGCTGCCCGACAACACACCGATCCGCGCGCGTTCCTACACGCGCCTGCAGCACGGCGGCGGCATCCGCCGCTTCGAGGTGTCGGTGACGCCGATTGGCGCGCAGCACGATGCCGCGATCTTCGAGCGCCTGGTCGACTGGCTGGTGCAACATCGCCAGCGCTACGCCAGCAAGCCGTCCAGTTTCGCGATCGCGATCGCCGCGGCCTCGGTGTTCGACCGTGGGTTTGCCGGCCGCATCGAAGCCTGCCTGACGCGCAACACGATCGACGAAGGACTGGTGATGCTGATCATCCCGGCGGCGGCCTGGGCCGAGCAGCCCGACCGCACGCTGCCCTTGCTCGAATTGTGCGAGCGGCTCAACTGCCGCGTGGTGCTCGACGATTTCGTGCTCAATGACGCCGCGCTGAAACTGCTGCGCTGCAAGGCGATCCGCATGCTGAAGCTCCACCCGGAGCTGACTGCGGAGGCGATGCAGGATCGCTATCCACGCGCGCTGCTGTCGGCCTGCACGCACATCTCGCGCGTACTCGGCATCCACTGCGTCGCGAAGCGTGTCGGCTCGAACACGGCCGCGCGCTGGCTCGCAGCCGCGGGCATCGACTACATCGATCCGTTCAACGGCGCCGAAGCAACCGCTGCCACCACGAACGGCGGGGCGGCGGAGCTGTCGCTGGTTTCTTGACCGCCGCGGCCGCAGCTGGCCGTGCAGACGGTTTTCCAAACGAGGTCGACCGGCCGTAGGGATCGTGCCCCGCGGTGCGCGACGGCGGTCCGGACGGCCCACGCGATGGGCGCCCGCCGGGCGATGAAGCGCCCTGCCGGCCTGAAGCGCCCTCCCGGTCACCGGGCTTCACGCCAGGCTTGCGATCATCCTCGAGCTTGAGGCCGGGAACTTCGAGCCGCTTCAGCAACCGCGAAGTCGAATCGAGCGCGTGCTTGCCGGTGTCGATGGCCCATTTCCACACCGCGTTGCCATGCTTGTCGCGCTCGACGCCGTCGCGCGTATTGGCACGGCTCTTCGAGCCCGGCGGGCCGAGCGCCGTCGTCGGCGTGACGCGCTGCGGCTTGTCTTCAGGCTTGTCGTCGCCCGCGCCCATCGTGCTACCAGCTGTAGTGCGTCCGATAGCGCACGACCGTCGCGCCATCCTTCGGAACCGTGACGTTGAAATGAATCAGCCGCGCGCTGTCCTTGACGTAGTCGTGGGAGTGGGACAGCAGCGTCCAGTTGGACCAGCGGTACATCGGCTCACGCACCTGTACATCGACCGGCTGCGCCTTGTGGTTGCGGATCGTAATCTCGATCTCCTCCTCGATCCAGTGCGCCTTCGCGTCGACACGGAAATCGACCTGGCGCCGCTCGCCGACCACGTCGAAGGCGCTGCCGAGTTTCAGGCGCACGGTTTCGTCCTTCGGCGTGTGATCGATCGCGTCTTCGCCGACGAACTCGAGGCTCCCATCCGCATTGTCGACGCGCGCGACGCGCACCCGCCCGGCAGGCAGCGGCACGCCGAGGCCCGAGGCCGCATCGTTGCGGAATTCCAGGTAGGTCTCGACCCTGGTGTTGTTGGCGAAACCGGGATTGCGCTCCGTGTAGGGCGATCCGAAGCTCGGCGAACCCAGCGCATCGTAGATCAGCAGCCGGCGCGCCGGGATCTGCTTCGCGCGATCGAACAGCTCAATCTGCTTGGTCGAGTTGTTCGGCAGCGTGGTCGTGCGGCCGAGCGTGTACAAGTGGTACTCGTCGAAGGCCTTCTCGGCGAAACCCGCGTCTTCGGCGGGCGCCGCTGCCATCGCCATGGTCTTGAACCTGATCTGCGGCGGTGTCGGCCGCACGCGATTGACATCGCCGGCGACCAGCTTGAGCTTCGCATCCTTGTACGTCGCGCCCGATTGGTTGATGACGCTGACCCAGGCCGACAGGTCGATCAGGCCGCTGTTCGCATCGCGCCCTTCGTTGAACACGACGTTGTAGTCGGCCCACCAGGTGATGCCGCCGGTCTGGTACGTGACGCGCGCGCGCTGCGTGCCGGAGACCGGCGAAGTCAGCTCCCACACCAGCGTCGGCTGCGTGATCAATCCGCCCGGCAAATCCGGGAACTTCACCGCCGAGTAGCCGTTGAGCGCGTGCACGCTGCCGTCGGCGCTGCGCAGCACCAGTCCGTCGGAGGCGGCCAGCAGCGTGCCGGTCAGCGTCGAAGTCTCGTTGCCGACGTTGCGTTCGACCGTGATCTCGCGATCGAGGTAACGCAGCATCAGCTTGGCCGTGCTGACCAGGTCGAACTGGAAGTTCTGCTCCAGTACGCGCACACCCGGATTGGCGGGCACCGTGAACGTGACCGTGGTCGGATCGATGAGCCCGGCCACGTCACTGAAGCGCAGCGTCGACCGCCCGGCGGTGAGCTGCACGTCGCGGTCCTGGCGCACCATCGCGTAGCCCGGCACCGAGGATGCCGGCGGCACGGCTTCGCCCGGCGCCGGGCGGTAGAAATCGGCCGAGATCGCGCCAGGCTGCTGTGAGCTGTAGATCGTCAGCGCCGACTCGTCCGGCTGGGCCGCCCACAGCGTACCGGCGAACGCAGCACTGCCGGCAGCCAGGCCGGCCAGGGCCCATATCCTGTGCAATTTCATCGACTGGACTCCGTGTTTGCCGCCCGCCAGGAGGCGCGTTTTTTGACTCATCGGACGCTCAAAAGTGCGACGTGGTTCGCATCGGTCAAAGCCTCGCCTCGAACTGTGACCACTTGCCATGCGCCATGGCGATGCCGGGCGCAACATATAAAGGTTACAGGTCCTTATGGCATATCCTACCTAAAATGCGTACTGCGCCCCTCGTCACGCCGCCCCCGGGCGGCCATGCGGCCGCGGACGCGCCCGCAACGCCTGCCACGACCGCGCGGCACGCGATGCCGGCGGTGCCGCAGTCGATGCCGATGGACCGCGATTTCATCCTGAAGAACCAGATCGCCGAGCGCTACCTGTCGGGCCGTTTGCCGATCCGTGGCGCGCAGGATTTCGAACGCTACTGCCGCGAACATCCCGAGCTCATCGACCAGCTAGGACTGGCCGAGCGCGTGCATTCGGGCCTGCGGCTGCTCGAAGCCGGCGGCATCTCGCCGCCGTGGGAAGTGCCGCGGAAGAAATGGTTCGAGCAGTTGCCGATCATGATCGCGGCGCTGGCGCTCGCGGCCATCGCGACGATTGCCGCGGCGACGATGTGGGGCAAGCTCTCCGGCCGCGACGCCACGATCACTTCGCTCAAGCAGGCCGTACACGATCAACCGCTCGAACCGGCAACCAGCACGCGCAACATCAAGCTGGTGCCGAGCCGCACGGCCCCGTCGCGCCGCCCGGCCGTCACGCTGGGCGGCGGCGGCGAAGCGCAGATGGCCGACATCCGCATCGACATGTCGTGGTCGAAGTTCACTGCGTTCCGCGTCACGCTCGACCGGCAGGACCAGGGCCGCGTCGCAGTGCTGAACTACATGCTGCGCGATTCGAACGGCGACCTGCACCTGGCGCTGAACAACAGCGCGCTCGGCCCCGGCATCTACGAATTCGCGATCGAAGGACTGTCACTCCACGGCGATGCGATCGCGCAGGCGTGGATCACGATCGGCATCGAGCACTAGCGCGCGGCGCGTGGCGCGTGGCGCGTGGCGCATCATCAATACAACATCGAGCGCGGCGGCTGGTTGAGCGCCGGGCGCGTCGCCAGCCACCCGCTGACCGCGACGATGACGATCGTGCCCAGCACACCGCCGAGCCACAGCCAGGCATCGAATCGATAGTGCAGGTCGAGCTGCCGCGCGAGCAACCACCCGCCGAGCGCAGCACCGCTGGCGGCGAGCACCCCGGCCAATAATCCCAGCGCTGCAAACTCAGCCAGCGCGCTTCGCACGAGCAGCGCACGTGCCGCGCCCAGCACGCGCATGATCGCGGTCTCGTAGCGCCGTTCATCGCCGCTGGCCTGCACGGCGGCGAGCAGCACCGTCAGGCTGGCCAGCAACGTGAACGCAAACACGCTCTGCACCGCGGTGACGGCCTTGTCGATCACCGAGCGCACCTGCGCCAGCAGATCGCCGACGTTGAAGATCGACACGCTCGGGAATCGGCGCACCAGCTCGGTGAGCGCGCCGGGGCTGCGCGGTTGGTACAACGCGCTGGTCATGTAGCTGCCGGCCGTGCCATCGAGCAGCCCGGGCGGAAACATGATGAAGAAATTCGGGCGGAAGCTGTCCCACTTCACCTTGCGAAAGCTCGCGACGGTGACGTCGAAGTGCTCGCCTGCGACATCGAAGCCGAGCTTGTCGCCGAGCTTCAGGCCGAGCGATTCCTGGAATTCGCTCGCGATCGAGACCAGCGGCTTGCCGGTATCTTCGGGCCGCCACCAGTGTCCCGCGGTGATCAGGTTGTCATCGCCGAGTTCAGCCGACCAGGTCAGGTTCTGCTCGCGCTCGGCCATGCGGCCGCGCGACGGCCCCTTGTTGATCGGCGCGCCGTTGATCGTCAGCAGCCGGCCGCGCACCATCGGCAACAGGCGCTCGGTGCGCGCACCGGCCGCGCGCAATGCATCGGCAAAATCCTCGTGCTGCTCGCTGGGGATATTGACGAAGAAATAGTTCGGCGCGCCCTCGGGCAGGCTGGTGCGCCAGTCGTGCAGCAGGTCGCGGCGCAGGATCGTCAGCACCAGCAACAGCATCACGCCGAGGCCAAACGCGACGATCTGCGCCACGCTCCCGGCGCGCCGACGCGAAAGGTTGGCGAGTCCGTGGCGCAGCGCCACGCTGGTATTGCGCCGGATCCGGCCCGCGGCGCGCACCATCAGCCAGCCGCACAGCGCCAGCGCGCCGATCGCCGCGGTGAACCCGACCGCAAAGCCGAGGCTCAGTTGCCACTGTCCGAGCGTGGCGTAGATCACGCCGAGCACCGCCAACGCCGCAGGCGCGATTGCCAGCCACAGCCGTAGCGGCGGCGGATCGACATCGCGCCGCAGCACGCGCAGCGCCGGCACGCGCGTCAGCTGCAACAGTGAAGGCAAGGCAAAACCCGCCAGCATCGCCACCGCGACGACGAAGCCGATCAGCACCGGCAACCAGCCGGCCGGCGGCAGATCAGTGCGCAACAGGCCCGCGAGCGCACGCAATAGCCAGGCCTGCGTCAGCCAACCGGCCAATGCGCCGACCACGGCGGCCGCCACCGCGAGCAGCAACAGCTGCAGCACGTGGATGCCCAGCACGAACCGGCGGCTGGCCCCGAGCGTCTTCATCAGCGCCACGACATCGAGGTGCCGCGCGACATAGCTGCGTGCCGTCATCGCCACCGCAACGGCGCACAGCAATACCGCGACCAGGCCGGCCAGCGAGAGGAACTGCCCGGCGCGCCGCGCGGCATCGCCGATCTGCGGACTGGCATCGGCCACGCTCGCGAGCCGCTCGCCCGGCCGCGCGCGCGGCTGAAACCAGGCCTGGAAGCTGCGCAGCGCGCGTGCATCGCCGGCGATCAACAACGCGTATTCCATGCGGCTTGCCGGTTGCACCAGCTGCGTGGCCGCCAGGTTGGCATCGTTGAGCAGCAACGCCGGCGCGAACTCCACGAATGCGGATCCCTGGTCGGGTCGGCTGATCAGGATGCGGCCCACGCGCAACGGCAGCGCGCCCACGGTCAGCGTGCTGCCGACGTGTGCCCCCAGCGCCGCGGCCAACCGCGAATCCGGCCAGCACTCTCCGGGTTGCGGAACCAGGCGCGTCTTCGTGCCAGGCTCGAACGGTTGCTCGGCGATCTTCAGCGCGCCGCGCAACGGATAGCCGGCACTCACGGCACGGATCTCGGCCAGGTGACTGTTGTCGCCGTTGAATACCACGCTCAACATCGTCGTGACGCGCGCGGTCTGCAGTTGCAGCGCGAGCGCCTGCTGCTGCAATTGCGGGGCGAGCAGCTCGGCCGACTCGACGCGCGCATCGGCGGCCAGGATCTCGCTCGCCTGCGACTGCACCGCGCGTCCGATGCGATCGACGAGGAACCCGACGCCGGTGAGCGCCGCCACCGCCACCGCCAGCGACACCCACAGCACCGCGAGCTCGCCCGAGCGCCACTCGCGCCGCAGCGCATGCAACGCGATGGCCAGCGTGCGCATGGCTACACCAGCGCCCCGCCGTCCATCACCAGCACCCGGCCGCAGCGCCCGGCCAGCTCGCGATCGTGCGTGACCAGCACCAGCGTGGTCTGGGCCGCGGCATTGAGCTCGAAGAACAGATCGATGATGCGCTCGCCCGTCGCCGAATCGAGATTCCCGGTCGGCTCGTCGGCGAACAGCACGCTCGGCTGGCCCACCGAGGCGCGCGCCATCGCCACGCGCTGCTGTTCCCCGCCGGAGAGTTGTCGTGGATAGTGTTCCGTGCGCGCGGCCAACCCCACACGCGCGAGCATGTCGTTGGCGCGCTCGCGCGCGTTGTGCTCGGCGCGCAATTCCAATGGCAGCATGACGTTCTCGAGCGCGGTCAGCGCCGGCACCAGGTGAAACGACTGGAACACGAAGCCAACGTGCGCGGCACGCACGCGGGCGCGGCCGTCTTCATCCAGCGCCGACAGCTCTTCGCCCGCCAGCCAGATCTTCCCGGAACTCGCGGTGTCGAGCCCGGCCAGCAGCGCCAGCAGCGTGGATTTGCCGGCACCCGAAGGCCCGACGATGGCCACGCTCTCGCGAGCTCGGATCTCGAGATTGACGTCGCGCACAATGGTCAGCAGCCCGTCGGGACTGTTAACCTGCCGCGTAACCTGCTCGGCCTTGAGAACGATGTCGCGCGTCATTGCCTGCCTGCTGTGCCTGTTGCTCGCGCCGCCCATTGGGGCGGCGGATGCCGTGCCGGCCGCGAATCCGGCCGGAAAACCGGTGATACTGGTGTACGGCGACAGCCTCAGCGCCGGCTACGGAATCGCCGTCGATCAGGGCTGGGTGAATCTGCTGTCGCAGCGCTTGCTGCGCTCAGGTTACGGATTCCAGGTCGTGAATGCCAGCGTCAGCGGCGAGACCACGACCGGCGGGCTCGCACGGCTCCCGCGCGCGCTCGCCGCGCACGATCCGCGCATCCTCATCCTCGAGCTGGGCGCCAACGACGGCCTGCGTGGCCTCCCACTCGACACGACGCGCACCAACCTCGATGCGATGCTCGCGCTGTCTGCCCGCCATAAATGCCGCGTGCTGCTGCTCGGCATGCGCATGCCGCCCAACTACGGCTACCGCTACACGCAGGGCTTCGCAGCCATTTTCCCCGACGCCGCGCGCCGCCACCATGTTGCGCTGGTGCCGTTCCTGCTCCGGGGCGTGGCCGACCATCCGGCGCTGATGCAGCACGACGCGCTGCATCCCAACGAACACGGCCAGCCCGTTCTGCTGGATAATGTCTGGCCGGCGCTTGTGCCTCTGCTGGGTGCACGGCGACACTGAACAACCGGCCGCAACCGGTGAGGGGACGCGCATGGACAGGTTCTGGGTCAAGCAATATCCGCCGGGCACGCCCACCGACATCAATCCGGACGAGTACACCTCGATCAAGCAGCTGATCGAAGGCAGTTTCCGCGATTATCCCACGCGCACGGCCTACATCCAGATGGAGCAGCGGCTCAGCTATGCGCAGCTCGATCGGCTGTCGGCGCAATTCGCCGCCTGGCTGCAGCAACGCGGCATGCGCAAGGGCGATCGCATCGCGATCATGCTGCCCAATATCCTGCAGTACCCGATCGTCATGTTCGGCGCGCTGCGTGCCGGCCTGACGATCGTCAACACCAACCCGCTCTACACGGCCAGCGAGCTCGAACACCAGCTGCGCGACTCGGGCGCCCATGCGCTGGTCGTACTCGAGAATTTCGCAGCCGTCGCCCAACAGGCGCTCGCGATCGCACCAGTGCCAAACGTGATCGTCACCGGCGTTGGTGATTTGCTGTCGTTCCCGAAGGGCGCGATCGTCAACTTCGTCATCCGTCACGTGCAGCGCAAGGTGCCGGCATGGCATCTGCCGGATGCGTTGCCGCTGATGCAGATCCTGAAGGGCCCGCCTGCAACGCCAGCGCCCGTTGAAGTCGGCCACGACGACATCGCCTACCTGCAATACACCGGCGGCACGACCGGCGTATCGAAGGGCGCGATGCTGACCCACGGCAACATGATCGCCAACATCCTGCAGGCCCGCGCCTGGTTCAAGCAGGTACAGATCGACAACACGACATATGTGTGCGCGCTGCC
>JAFEDW010000370.1 GCA_018241455.1 Pseudomonadota bacterium
CGATGAACCGGCCGTGGCTGTCGCTGCCGGGTTGGCTGGCCGTGGCCGTCTTGTCGGCGCCCGCGTTGGCGGCGGCGCCCGCGCGCTCGAGCGCTCCCGAAGTCGCGCCGCTCGAGCCGGAGCTCGAGGCACTGTACAAGGATCTGCACCGTCATCCGGAACTGGGATTCCAGGAGCGGCGCACTTCGTCCACGCTGGCCGCGAAGCTGCAGGCGCTCGGCTACCAGGTCACGACCGGTGTCGGCAAGACGGGCGTTGTCGCAATTCTCCGCAACGGCGCGGGCCCGACGGTCATGCTGCGCACGGAGCTCGATGCGCTGCCGGTCGAGGAGAAGACCGGGCTGCCATTTGCCAGCATCGACACCATGCCCGATGAATCCGGTGCGATCGTGCACGTCGCGCACGCCTGCGGACACGACCTGCACATGACCGCCTGGTATGGCACCGCCAAGCTGATGGCGCAGCGGCGCAGCCGCTGGCACGGCACGCTGATGCTGGTCGGCCAGCCCGCCGAAGAGCTCGGCAACGGTGCCGCCGCGATGCTGGCCGATGGCCTGTTCACGCGCTTTCCGAAGCCGGATTTCGCGCTCGGCATGCATGACGAGCCGACGCTGCCCTCGGGCGTCGTGGGCTACCACGCCGGTTATTTTCGCGCCGCGGTCGATTCGATCGAAATCGTCATCTACGGCCGCGGCGGGCATGGTGCCTATCCGCACCTGGCTGTCGATCCGATCATGATCGCCGCGCGCGCCATCGTCGGCATCCATACGGTGGTTTCGCGCGAGACCGACGCGCTCTCGCCGGTGGTCGTCACCGTCGGGTCGATCCACGGTGGCACGGCGCCGAACATCATCTCGGACGAGGTGCGCATGCTGCTGACGGTGCGCACCTTCGACGCGGCGGTGCGCGAGCACGTGCTCGCCGCGATCAAGCGGCAGGTGGACGCCGAGGCGACGGCCGCGAATGCGCCGCAACTGCCGCGCTTCAATGTCTACGACAGCGCCGACACGGTCTACAACGATCCAGCGGTGACCACGCGCCTGGTCGCCGCGCTGCATCGCGACCTCGGTCCCGACAGCGCGCGCGAGATGCCGCCGCAGATGGGCGCGGAGGACTTCTCGCAGTACGGCCGGGCGGGGGTGCGCGCCGTGCTGCTGCACATCGGCGCGGTCAGCCCCGAGGACCTCGCCAGCGGTCGGCCGCTGCCCTACCTGCACTCGGCGCTGTGGGCGCCACAGCTCGAGCCCACGCTGCGTTCGATGGTGGCGGCCGAGGTGGTCATGCTCTCGGAATTGTTCAACGCGCCGAAGCCGTGATGGCCGGGCGATGAACAGCAGCGCGCGGCCGCCCGATCACTTCTCGGTCGTCGCCAGCCAATACGCGGCCTTTCGTCCGCGCTACCCGGCGGCGCTGTTCGAATGGCTGGCGGCCACCGCGCCGCGGCGCGAGCGCGTGTGGGATTGCGCTTGCGGCAGCGGCCAGGCCTCGCTCGACCTCGCCGCGCATTTCGGCCACGTGATCGGCACCGATCTGAGCGCCGAACAGCTGGCGCAGGCGCCGGCCCATGCGCGCATCGGCTATCGGGTCGCGCTGGCGGAGCGCAGCGGCCTCGATGCGGGAAGCTGCGACCTGGTGACCGTCGCGCAGGCCCTGCACTGGTTCGATCTGCCGCGCTTCTACGGGGAGGCGCAGCGCGTACTGCGGCCCGACGGCCTGCTGGCCGTGTGGTGCTATGGGATCGCGACGATTCCGGCCGCGGCGGGCGATGCGCTGTTCCAGGACTTCTACGAAAACGTCGTCGGACCGTACTGGAAGCCGGAGCGCCGGTTGATCGAGGCGGGCTATCGCACGCTGCCGTTTCCGGCGCCCGAGCTCGCGGTGCCTGGATTCACGATGCAGCTCGACTGGACGCTGGATGAACTGCTCGGCTACGCGAGCAGCTGGTCGGCGACCGCGCTGTACATCAAGGCGCGCGGCACGGATCCCGTGCCGCGGCTGCGCGCCGCCATGCTGCCCCACTGGGGGAGCGCGGCGGCGCGCCACGCAGTGCGCTGGCCGCTCAGCGTTAGAGCAGCGGCACCAGCAGCAGC
>JAFEDW010000371.1 GCA_018241455.1 Pseudomonadota bacterium
GCGCGACGCCGCGGCGCGCGTATCTACGCCGAGCTGGTCGGTTTCGGCATGAGCGGCGATGCCTACCACATCACCGCGCCGCCGGAAGACGGCGCCGGCGCGCGGCTTGCCATGCAGAACGCGCTGCGCGATGCGGGCCTGAATGCCGACCAGGTGCAGTACCTGAATGCGCACGCCACCTCGACGCCGCTCGGCGATCGCGCCGAGACCGCCGCGATCAAGTCGCTGTTCGGCGCGCACGCCGCCAAGCTGGCCGTGAGTTCCACCAAGTCGATGACCGGGCACATGCTCGGTGCCGCGGGCGTGGTCGAAGCCATCTTCTGCGTGCTGGCGCTGCGCGACCAGGTCGCTCCGCCGACGATCAACTACGAACATCCGGATCCAGCCTGCGACCTCGATTTCGTGCCGAACACCGCCCGCAAGATGCCGATCGACGTCGCGGTGTCCAATTCCTTCGGGTTCGGCGGCACCAACGGCACACTGGTGCTGCGCCGCCTGCCGGGCTGATCGCTCGTTGCGCCGATGAACGCGCGCAGCTCCAGCTTGCGCGAAGTGCACGCGACGCCGTCGCAGCTGCGGACGCTCGCGGCGCTCGATCCGCAACTGTTTCCGGTCTTGTTCGACAGCGCGGCGCAGGGGCCGCTCGGTCGCTATTCGATACTCGCGGCGGCGCCGCGCGCCATGCTGCTGCTGCGCGGTGACGGGCGACTCGAAAGCCGCGGCGTGCAACTGCGCGGTGCCCGGTTCCTCGATGCGCTGGATGAGTGGTGGTGGTCGCAGCGTCCAGCCGGCACCGCGCCGGTGCCGGGTGCGGACGCGACGCCGGCGCCGCCATTCCGTGGCGGCTGGATCATTTACCTCGGCTACGAACTGGCAGGCCACGTCGAGCCGGGGCTGCGCCTGCCAGCGCAGGCACCGGATGCGGTCTGCGCCTTGGCCTTGCGCGTGCCGGCGGCGCTCGTCTACGACCACATGCTGCAGCGCTGCCAGTTGGTGGCGGAGCCGGACGCGGCGGATGCCGTCGTGCGTATCGAGGCCGCGCTGGCCACGCTCGCGGCGGAAGACAGCGCGCAGCGTGCGGGTACGTCCGGGTCGATTGAGGCAACGCGCGCCGCCCGGCCACTGGCCATCATCGAGCAGCCCGCGGATCAATTCCGCGACGTGGTGCTGCGGGCTCAGGAACACATCGGTTGCGGCGATGTGTACCAGGCCAACCTGTCGCGCGGCTGGCTGGTGCAATACCCACAAGGCGCGGCGGCCGGCGCGCTCTACGAATCGTTGCGGCAGGCCAATCCCGCGCCGTTCGCGGTGCACGCCACGCTCCCCGGCCTCACGCTGCTGAGTTCATCGCCGGAACGCCTGGTGCGGGTGAACGGCCGGCGCGTGGAAACGCGGCCGATCGCGGGCACGCGCGCACGCCACGGTGCGCCGGGCAGCGATGCGGCCGAGAAGCAAGAGCTGCTCGCCAACGCGAAGGAGCGCGCCGAACATGTGATGCTGATCGACCTGGAGCGCAACGATCTCGGGCGCATCTGCCACGCCGGCACGGTCGAAGTGAACGAATTCATGGTGACCGAGAGTTACCCGCACCTGCACCACATCGTTTCGAACGTGCGTGGCCTGCTGCGCGACGAGGTCACGCCCGGGGACACGCTGCGCGCGGTGTTCCCGGGTGGCACGATCACCGGCTGTCCCAAGTACCGCTGCATGCAGATCATCGGCGAGCTCGAGCGCGAACCACGCGGCGCGTACACGGGTTCGATCGGCTACCTGAACACCGACGGCGACATGGATTTCAACATCCTGATCCGCACCGCCACGCTCGCCGGCGCGGAGCTGCGTTTCCGCGCCGGCGCCGGCATCGTCGCGGATTCGGACTGGCAACGTGAGCTCGCGGAAACGCGCACCAAGGCCGAAGGGATGCTGCGTGCATTCGGGGCGCGCGCATGAACGCGCCGCCGCGTTTGCTGGTCAACGGTCAGCCCGCCACGCAGGTGTCGGCACTGGATCGCGGGCTGCAATACGGCGATGGGCTGTTCGAAACGCTGCGCTGCGAACAGGGCCAGCTGCGCTG
>JAFEDW010000372.1 GCA_018241455.1 Pseudomonadota bacterium
ACCAGCACCGCCACCGTCGATGCGGTGTTCGCCGAGGCGCGGCGGCTGGGCGCCTCGATCGTGCAGGTCAACCATCCGCTGATCCCCTACGGCTATTTCACCAGCGTTGCCGGCGGCGTCGCGCCCGGCGGGTTCAATCCGCATTTCGACCTGATCGAAATCAACGCGACCGAATCGGCGACCGATGCGGCGGTCTACGAGCACGCCTGGCAGTTCTGGAACGCCGGGCAGCGCTACTATCTCGGCGCCGGCACCGACACGCATGACGTGTGGAACCGCGAGTCCGGCCGCTTGCGCGCCTACGCGCACGTCGACGGCGCGCTGACGACCGACGCCTATGTCACCGCGCTGCGGGCCGGCCGTGCGTACGTGAGCTACGGGCCGTTGATCTATCCGGCCGTGATGTTCGGCAGCACGCTGCGCGTGCGGACGGACGACGACTTCACGCTGGGCTTCGAGCTCGAGTCGCTCGCCGGCCTGAGGCGTGCCGAATTGATCGGCGGTGGCGCGACGATCGCGCAGCAGTCCTACGATGGCGCGCCGCGCCACGCGCGTGCCGATTTTGCCGTGCACGGCGCCCATGCCCGCTGGTACGCGCTGATCGTCGAGGATGCCGAGGGCAACAAGGCCTACACGAATCCGGTCTGGATCGAACCTATGGCGGCGGCGGAATGAGCACGATCTTCCCGACATGCCGCTTGTCGAGGAATGCGCGCTGCGCGGCGGCGATCTGGTCGAGCGCGAAGGTGCTGGCGACCAGCGGCCTGATTTCGCCGCGCTCGATGTAGCCCACCAGGTCGGGGAAGACCGGCTCGTCCCAGTTCGTGCAGCCGATCAGCGTCAGGTCCTTGAGATAGAACGCGCGCATGTCGAGGCTGACCAGCGGCCCGCCGATCGCGCCCGCCGAGACATAGCGCCCGCCGCGCTTCAACAGCTGCAGCAGCGCCGGGAACGCCGGCCCGGCGACATTGTCGACGATGAGGTCGATGCATTCCGCGCCGAGGTTCATGACGAGGTCGGCATCGCGCGCGAGCACGCGGTCGGCGCCGAGCGCGCGCAGCGGCGCGGCTTTCTCAGGCGCCGCGATGGCGGTGACCGTAGCCCCGCGACGCCTGGCGAGCTGCACGGCGGCCGACCCCACACCACCCGATGCGCCGGTGACCAGCACCTGCTCGCCGCGCTGCAAGCCTGCCCGCTGCAGCAGGTTCTCGGCGGTGCCGTACGCGCAGGGGATCGATCCCAACTCCGCATCGCTCCAATCGCAACGCACCGGGAAAACATGCGCGGCCGGAGCCTTGAGGAACTGCGCGAACGCGCCGTCGAAATCGACGCCAAGCCAGCCCTCGTTCATGCAGGGGCGCACCAGCACGCGCTGCCCGAGCATTTGCTCGTCGCCATCCGCGCCGACGGCCACGATGCGGCCGCAGCAATCGGTACCCTGGATCAACGGAAACGGTGTCGGCGCATTCCAGCCACCGGCTTCCGAATACCAGCCCACGCGCGTGTTGATGTCGGTGTTGTTGACCCCGGCGGCGAGCACCTGCACCAGCACCTCGCCGCCGCCCGGCTGCGGCACCGGCACCTCGCGATATGCGAGTTGCTCGTAGCCACCCTTGCCCTGGGTCACCACCGCCCGCATCGTGCGCCCCGCGGGTCTCACTGTGCCCCGGCCACCCTGCCATAGACCTTGCGCCCCATGAACCACGTCTCGAGCGCATGGGTCCTGGCGATGTCATCGGCGCGGCCCGCATCGGCGAGCTTCAGGATGTCCTGGTCGACGACGACGAAATCCGCCGACTTGCCCGCCTCGAGCGAGCCGGCATCGCGGTCGATGTTCAGGTAACGCGCACCGTTGATCGTGTAGGAATCGATCGCATCGCGGATCGAAATCGACTGCGCCGGATTGAGCGGCGGCAATCCCGGTACGCGCCGCGTCACGGCGACCGCCATGTTGACGAACGGCCGCGGATCGTCGGTGTCGACGGGCGCGTCGGAACCCGCGGCCAGCGTGACGCCTGCCGCCTTCGCCGAGCGCACCGGGTAGGCATTGTTCTCGTAGAATCCCGAGCGG
>JAFEDW010000373.1 GCA_018241455.1 Pseudomonadota bacterium
GCTGCTGCTGACGATCTGCCGCGACGGGCGCATGCATCGCCAGGAGTATCACCTCGGCGAGCCGGTCGCGCCGCTCGCCGATGTCGGCGCCACCAGCGATCGCGGCACGACGATTCGGTTCAAGCCGAGCCCGCAGATCTTCACGCACATCCAGTTCGTCTACGACACGCTGGCCAAGCGGCTGCGCGAGCTGTCGTTCCTGAATTCCGGCGTGCGCATCGAGCTCAACGACGAGCGCGAGGACAAGCGCGACGTGTTCGAGCACGAAGGCGGGTTGCAGGCCTTCGTCAAGCACCTGAACCGCGGCCGCACGCCGATCCACGAGCAGGTGTTCTGGTTCCGCACGCAGGAAGGCCCGATCACCGTCGAGGTCGCGCTGCAGTGGAACGACTCGTACCAGGAGAGCATGTACTGCTACACGAACAACATCCCGCAGAAGGACGGCGGCACGCACCTGTCGGGCTTTCGCGCGGCGCTGACGCGCACGCTGAACGATTACATCGAGAAGGAATTCGCCGCAAAGAAGGAGCGCGTGCCGACCACCGGCGATGACGCGCGCGAAGGCTTGACGGCCATTTTGTCGGTGAAACTGCCGGATCCGAAATTCTCCTCGCAGACGAAGGACAAGCTGGTTTCATCGGAAGTGAAGGGCATCGTCGAAACCGCGGTGGCTGCGAAACTCGGCGATTTCCTGCTCGAGCAGCCGGCGCAGGCGAAGGCGATCGTCGCGAAGATCATCGATGCGGCGCGGGCGCGCGAAGCGGCGCGCAAGGCGCGCGAGATGACGCGCCGCAAGCGCGCGCTCGACGTGGCCGGCCTGCCGGGGAAGCTCGCCGACTGCCAGGAAAAGGATCCGGCACTGTCCGAGATCTTCATCGTCGAGGGCGATTCGGCTGGCGGCTCCGCCAAGCAGGGGCGTGACCGGCGCACGCAGGCGATCCTGCCGCTGAAGGGCAAGATCCTCAACGTCGAGCGCGCGCGCTTCGACAAGATGATTTCATCGGCCGAAGTCGGCACGCTGATCACGGCGCTGGGTTGCGGCATCGGGCGCGATGAGTTTGATATCGCCAAACTCCGCTACCACCGCATCATCATCATGACGGATGCAGACGTCGACGGTTCGCACATCCGCACGTTGCTGCTGACCTTCTTCTACCGCCAGATCCCGCTGCTGATCGAGCGCGGCCATGTGTACATCGCGCAGCCGCCGCTCTACAAGGTGAAGCGCGGCAAGACCGACACCTACGTCAAGGACGAGAACGAGCTGAACGCGCTGCTGCTCTCGTCCGCGCTGGACTCGGCCTCCCTGCAGGTCGCTGCCGGCGCCGCGCCGATCACCGGCTCGGCGCTCGAATTGCTGGCGCGCAAATACATGGAAGTGCAGGCAATCATCCGCCGCTGGGCGCGGCGCTACGATGAGCGCCTGCTCGACACTTTGATCTACGTGCCGGAAGTGACGCTCGAGAATTTCGACCAGCCCGGATTCCTAGGGGGCTGGTGCAAGGGCCTCGTCGAACGATTGAATGCGACCGACGATGCGGCGCACAGCTATCGGGCCGAATTGCGCCCGGCCAGCGACGGCCACGCGGCGCGCGTCGTCGTGCATCGTACGCAGCACGGCTCGGTCACCGACAAGCACCTGACGCGCGAGTTCTTCGAATCCGCCGAGTACCGCCGCATCGCCGACCTGGGCCGCACGCTGACCGGTCTGGTGGGACCGGGAGCCAGCGTTGCACGAGGGGACGAGCGCATCGAAATTGGCTCCTTCAAGGATGCGATGAAGTGGCTGTTCGACCAGGCGCGCAAGGGCCAGTCGATCCAGCGCTACAAGGGCCTCGGCGAAATGAACCCCGAGCAGCTCTGGGACACGACCATCAACCCGGAATCGCGCCGGCTGATGCAGGTGCGCATCGACGACGCGGTCGCCTCCGACGAGATCTTCACGACGCTGATGGGCGATCAGGTCGAGCCGCGCCGCGAGTTCATCGAGAAGAACGCGCTGTCGGTCGCGAACCTCGACGTGTGAGGGTGCGGCTGGAGCCGGGTCCCACTGGCACGCCGGCC
>JAFEDW010000374.1 GCA_018241455.1 Pseudomonadota bacterium
CTTCGCCCGGCCGGCTCGAGCGGGTGCTGCGCGCCGGGCAGTTCGCGATCACGACCGAGCTGGCGCCGCCCGATTCGGCCGATCCGCAGGAAGTGTACGACCGCGCGCGCATCTTCGACGGCTACGTCGATGCGATCAATGCGACCGACGGCAGTGGCGCGCATTGCCACATGGGGAGCCTGGCGGTGTGCGCGCTGCTGACGCGCGTGGGCTACGCGCCGGTGATGCAGATTTCCTGCCGCGACCGCAACCGCATCGCGATCCAGGGCGACATCCTCGGCGGCGCGGCGATGGGCGTGTGCAACGTGCTGTGCCTTAGCGGCGATGGCGTGCAGGCGGGCGATCATCCGCAGGCCAAGCCGGTGTTCGACCTCGATGCCGTCACGCTGCTCGAGACCGCGCGCACGCTGCGCGACGAGCACCGCTTCCTCAGCGGCCGCAAGATCACGTACGCGCCGCGCGTGTTCCTGGGCGCGGCCGCGAATCCGTTCGCGGCGCCGCTGGAGTTCCGCGCGCAGCGTGTCGCGAAGAAGGTGGCCGCCGGCGCGCAGTTCATCCAGACGCAGTACTGCTACGACGTGCCGGTGCTGCGCGAGTTCATGAAGCGCATCGAGGACCTCGGGCTGCTCGACAAGGTGTTCATCCTGGTCGGCGTCGGGCCGTTGCGCGCGGCCAAGACCGCCGAGTGGATGCGCGCGAACGTCCCGGGTTTGCATATCCCGGATGCCGTCATCAAGCGGCTGGCCGATGCGGGCCCGAACGCGGCGCAGGTCGGGCGGCAACTGTGCGTCGAGCTGATCCAGGAGCTGCGCGAGATCCGCGGCGTCGCCGGCGTGCACATCATGGCGTATCGCCAGGAACAGACCGTACCCGAGATCGTCGAGCGTGCCGGCGTGCTGGCCGGCCGCGTGCCCTGGTACCCGGGCCGCGACAACCCACAACCTGAAACGAGGACTGCCCAATGACTGAGACGGTGATTAGTTCGGCGAAGCGCGAGGTGGTCATCGGCTTCGATCATCCGTTCGTCATCATCGGCGAGCGCATCAATCCGACCGGCCGCAAGATCCTGGCGGCCGAGATGGCGGCCGGCGATTTCAGCCGCGTCGAGGCCGATGCGCGCGCGCAGGTCGAGGCCGGTGCGCAGATGCTCGATGTGAACGCGGGCATCCCGCTGGCCGACGAGCCGGCGATCCTCGCGAAGGCCGTGCAGCTCGTGCAGAGCATCACCGATGTACCGCTGTCGATCGACTCGTCGATCGTCGCGGCGCTCGAGGCCGGCCTCGCGGTCTACAAGGGCAAGGCGCTGGTCAATTCGGTCACCGGCGAGGAAGAGCGGCTCGAGTCGGTGCTGCCGCTGGTGAAGAAATACGGCGCGGCGGTGGTGGCGATCTCGAATGACGAGACCGGCATCTCGGAGGATCCGAACGTGCGCTTCTCCATTGCGAAGAAGATCGTCGAGCGCGCCGCCGACCACGGCATCCCGGCGCGCGATGTGATCGTCGATCCGCTGGTGATGCCGATCGGCGCGATCAACTCCGCCGGCCAGCAGGTCATGCAGCTGCTGCACCGGCTGCGCACCGAACTGAAGGTCAATTCGACCTGCGGCGCATCCAACGTGAGTTTCGGCCTGCCGAACCGCAACGGCATCAATGCCGCCTTCCTGACCATGGCGATCGGCGCCGGGCTCACCTCGGCGATCACCAATCCGCTGCACACCGAAGTCATGCAGGCCTGCCTCGGGGCCGATGTCATGATGGGCCACGATCCGAACTGCGCCAACTGGATCCGCAAGTATCGCGAGGTGCCGGCGCCCGGCGCACCGGGCGTGGCGGGTGCGGCCGGAGCCACGGGCGGGGGCGCTGCTGCAGGCGGCGCGGGTCGCGGGCGTCGCGAAGGTGGCCATCGGCGGCGCGTGCAGGGCTGAGCAGGATTGCGGACGTTGCGGCAACCCATGACGAACCATGCCCGAAGCTGACGCACTGATCGTCTTCACGCCCTCGGGCAGGCGCGGCCGCTTTGCACTCGGCACGCCGGTGCTGGCG
>JAFEDW010000375.1 GCA_018241455.1 Pseudomonadota bacterium
TGGCCGCCGCCTACGTGCGCGGCTACCAGGGCGAGCGTCTCGACGCACCCGACAGCATCGCCGCCTGTGCCAAGCACTACGTCGGCTACGGCGCGGCCGAGGGCGGGCGCGACTACAACAGCACGGAGATTTCCGAGCACACGCTGCGCCAGTACTACCTGCCGCCGTTCCACGCCGCCGTCAACGCCGGCAGCGCCACGATCATGAGCGCGTTCAACTCGCTGAACGGCGTGCCCGCGTCCGCCAATCCGTTCACGCTGACACAGGTGCTGCGCAATGAGTGGGGATTCCGCGGCGTCGTCGATAGCGACTGGACCTCGATCGCCGAGCTGATGGCGCATGGCATCGCCAACGATGGCGCCACCGCCGCGCGCAAGGCCTTCATGGCCGGCGTCGACATGGACATGGCCTCCAGCCTCTACCACGATCATCTCGCCGACCTGGTGCATTCCGGCCAGGTGCCCATGGCGCGGCTCGATGAAGGCGTGCGGCGCGTGCTGCGGCTCAAGTACGCGCTCGGGCTGTTCGAACACCCCTACGTCGATGAATCGCAGGAGGCCGGCGCGATGCTGCTTCCTAAGTACGTCACGCTCGCGCGCACCGCGGCCGAGCGCTCGCTGGTGCTGCTGAAGAACGCCCCGGCCGGCAATGGCGCAGCGCTGCTGCCCTTGTCGGGCGGTGCGCATGACATCGCGCTGATCGGTCCTCTGGCCGACGATCCGCCCAACATGCTCGGCTCATGGGCCGGGCTCGGCAAGGCGCAGGACGTCGTCTCGCTCCACAGCGCGCTGGCGGCGCGCATCGGCGAAGCGCACCTGTTGCGCGCCCATGGCACCGGCATCCTCGATGGCACCGATGCGGACATCGCGACCGCCGTGGCCACCGCGCAAAAAGCCGACGTCGTGATCCTCGCGCTCGGCGAAGACGCGGGCTCGATGACCGGCGAGGCCGCCTCGCGCTCCGATCCCGCGCTGCCCGGCCGACAGCAGGAACTACTGGAAAGAATCGTCGCCACCGGCAAACCGGTGGTGCTGGTCGTATTCAGCGGGCGGCCCCTCACGTTGCCCTGGGCGTTCGAGCATGTGCCGGCGGTGCTGGCGGCCTGGTTCCCCGGCATCCAGGCCGGCCCCGCGCTCGTCGACACGCTGTTCGGCGATGCGAATCCGAGTGGCCGACTGGTCGTCAGCTGGCCGCGCAGCGTCGGGCAGGAGCCGCTGTATTACAACGCGCTGAACACGGGCCGCCCGGCCGGGCATTTCGACCTGACGAAACCGGCGGTGGGTGGCGGCGATGACAAGTACGTTTCGCGTTACATCGACCAGCAGAACAGCCCGCAGTACCCGTTCGGCTACGGCCTCTCGTACACGACGTACACATACGGACCGCTCGCGCTCAGCGCGCACGAGCTCAGCGCGGCGGCACTGAACCAGGCCCTGGGTCGCGGCGCAGGCCAGCACGTGCTGACGGCCAGTGCCGACGTGACCAACACCGGCACGCGCGCCGGCGTCGAGGTGGTGCAGCTGTATGTCGCGCTGCGAGGCACCAGCGTCGCGCAACCGGTGCGTGCCCTCGCCGGTTTCCAGCGCGTACACCTGGCGCCGGGCGAGACGAAGCACATCAGCTTCGAACTCGGGCCCGAAGCCTTTGCGCTGTGGAATGCGGAACAGCATTTCAGTGCCGAACCCGCTGCGGCGCGTGTCTGGATCAGCCCGGATTCGGCACAAGGCACCCCGGCCGAGATCAGCATCACCCGTTGATCCGGATTCGGCCGTAAGCGTTTGATTTTCGGCTGGTAAGCGCTTACATTCGCCCGGTCCCGCAGGGATTCCGGGGGGCTTCGGTTGGCAGCGACCATCAAAGACGTGGCCTTGCGCGCACGCGTGTCCACCGCGTCCGTTTCGCGCGTGCTGAACGGGAGCGGTGCCGTCACCGAGCTGACCCGCCAGCGCGTGCTGCGCGCCGCGCAGCACCTGCGCTACACCCCGCACGAGGCCGCGCGGAGCCTGATC
Source organism: Pseudomonadota bacterium (assembly GCA_018241455.1). Classification (GTDB taxonomy): domain Bacteria; phylum Pseudomonadota; class Gammaproteobacteria; order Steroidobacterales; family Steroidobacteraceae; genus FEN-1191. The sequence continues at coordinate 2,010 of JAFEDW010000375.1, forward strand.
ACCCGCCGCACGCGCACGATCGGCGTG
>JAFEDW010000376.1 GCA_018241455.1 Pseudomonadota bacterium
AGCCACCTTCAGCACGCCACTGCCGTTCAGGCGCGCGTCCAGGTCGACATGAATCGGGCTGCCCTCATCCAGGCTTGCGTTGGTCAGTGCGAGATTGAGCGGTGCCACGCTGAGCGGCACCACGGGCTGCGCACTGCGGTCTTCGGCCGCTAGCGTGGCATCGTTCACTCTCAGTTCGCGCACGACCGCGTGCCAATGCGGCGCCGTAGCGCTCACCACCCGCGAAGCCTGCGAGGGTGGTGCGGGAAGTGGCGCGGCAAACGCGCCGCCCGCGGCGGGGCTGCCGGCCAGGCGCGCGAGATTGATGCTGCCGTCGCGCTCCAGCCAGAGCTTGATCGTCGCATCGTCCACTTGCACCGCATCGACCGCGAGCGACCGCGCGTGCAGGTCGAGCGCCGTACCACGCACCTTGAGTATCGGCAGCGTGATCCAGTCCGCGCTCGCCGCGTCGGGGCGAACACCGAGGTCTTGCACGGCGAGATTCCCGAGCCGCAGCTTCAGCTCCGGCTGGTCCCGCAACGCGAACTGATAGCGACCGTCGAGGTTGACCACCCCCGAGGATACGACCAGCGACAGCTGGTCCTTCAGGTATTTCCAGACGGTCACCGCCTGCAGGTTGCTGACACGAAAGTCGCCGTCACTCGCCAGGGGTTGCAGCGACACGTGGCCCTGCCAGTCGAGCCGCTCGTGGTTGAGCGATTCGCCGGACAGCGTGAATCGCCCGCCGTCACGGCCGGTCGAGAAATCGTGCAGCTCGAACTCGATCGGTTTCAGCACTGCTGCAAATGGCGTGGGTCGGCTATCGTCCTCGTAGCTCGCGACGCCATTCGTCACTTTCAGTTGCGACACGATCAACCTGGGCAACGGAGCGCCGGGCGCCGCCGCGGGCGCGCCGGCTTCCCGCGGTTTCAGCGCGGACAAATTCAGCGCCCCGGCCGACGAGATGCGGGCATGCGCGTAGGGCTCGTTGATCTCGATGTCGCTGAATACCGGCGACCAGTGCAGCAGCGAGCGCAGCGCGCCAATCTCCACGTACAGGCGCTTGAATCCGAGCAGCGCGCCGCTGTTCGAATCGGGGATCGAGAAGTCGCGGATCTCCACCGACACCACGAACGGATTGACCTTGATCTCGCCGACGCCCGGCGTCACGCCAAGGTTCTGGTCAAGCTGGTCGATGAGCGTCTGGCGCACGAATCCTGGCGCCCACAGGAAGCCGGCCAACGCGTAGACGCAAACCAACGCGGCGGCGACGCCCAGGATCCATTTGCCGCGTTTGCCCAGTACGATCGCCACCCGATGCTCCTTCCGGCGGAATTGTAATTCAGGCTAATGCGACGCGCTTGCTCCGGGCCAGGTGCATCAGCAACACGCCCAGCAGCGTGCACGCCAGCAGGCTCGCAGCGGCATCCACGACCAGGCTCCCGGCCACACCCCGCCAGGCATGGCCCCACCCATCGACGACGATCATGTAGGTGTTGGGAATGTTCATGACCGACACCATCAGGCAAAACGTCGTCGCCGCCAGCGGATTGCGGTGACCGATCGTGTCGAAGGAAATCGCGATCGCGGCCGTGATGGCCGCGGACTGGAACACGTTCTCGCCGATCAGCGAAACGGCGAAGCTGGTCGGCGTAAGCGGCAGCAGCGTGAGCGCGAGCGTGAAGCCCGCGCCGACGACGCCGATCGCCAGGTACAGGTAGCGCAGCGGCAGCAGGTGATCGATCAGGCGGAACACCAGGCATCCGCTGATGCCGGCGACGGCCACGCCGGCACCGCCGATCGCGCCCACGAAACGCATCGAGGCGTGGTACGCGCTGCCCAGCCCGGCCAGCAGGTTGACGAGCGAGAACGAAGCCGCCGGCAGCACGAACATCAGCAGCGACAGCAGCACCTCGCGCCGTCGCAGGATGCCCGCGACTTCGCGGAAGAACTGCCCGAAACTCTCGCTCGCGAGTCGGCGGTCGGGGCCCGGCGCGGGGATCCAGGGAAATGCGGCGATCGGCAGCAGCAACACGATGCCGAGCGTGATCGC
>JAFEDW010000377.1 GCA_018241455.1 Pseudomonadota bacterium
TGCGCGATCCACCCGGCGCTCATGGTGTCGTCATTGCTGTCGAGCAGGACAATCGCCGGCAGGCCCTTGGCTTTGCTGGCGCCCTGGGGCAGCGTCAGGTACCCCGATATGGGCGCGGAATCGGTTGCGGTGTATCCGATCGTCCTGGTCCTGGAAAGATGGTAGCCGTCGAGCGCCATGTACGCGGCCAACAGCGGCCGCAGTTGCCTCGAGTCGCGATTGAACAGGTAATAGTGGCCGGGGTCGTCGTCGCCACTGGTCAGGATCAGGAATTTATTCCCGTCGTCGCTGGCATCGACGATGTTGATGGATGACTCCTGCGGCAACGCCCGCGCCAGCATGCTCACGATGCGTTGATAGGCAGGATCGATATACAGTGTTCGAAACGTGTCAGTCTGGAAATACACGCCCACGATGTGCCGGTGCCGGCTGCCCCGCACGACGCCCAATACGTCGACATCCGGCCGGGCGCTGATGAGTTTCTCGGTACGCGTGCCGTCGAGGGTCATCGAATAAATGGCGTTGCGCCCGTCGAGGATCTTGCCGCCGAATACCGTATTGGTATCGGCGTCGATATCGACAGGCGCGAATCCACTGCGGTCCTTGCGGTTGTACTCAGCCAGTGGCGACCACTCTTTCGAGTCCAGCTTGCGATATGAGTAGCGGATCTGGCCGGTCAATCCCCCGGCGGCAGCCTTGGTTTCCTCCTGGCCCATCACCCGCACCTGGCCGTGTCCGTCGGCCAGGTACGCGATGACGGAATCCCCGGGCGTCTCCACGGTGCGCGTCTGCAGCGTGCGGGTATCGATCCAGTCGACGCCGAGGCCGCTGAGCATCGAGCCGATGTGTGAACCGGTGTGCGTATCGGGAATGTACTTGCGCGCCATCAGGATCGCGCCATCCTGGTCGGGCAGGAAATCGATGATGGTTCCGCCCCAGAGCTGGTAACCGTTCGTGTACTGGTTCGATGGGTTGCTCAGCAATTTCAGCGCGGTGCCGTCGCGATCGAGCGCCACCCAGCGGGTCACGGGCAGGAGCTTCTGGCCGTCGTCGACGATCTGGGCGATCAGGCAGGCGAGGCGTTGGTTGGCCACCCAGCTGCAGTATTCGATGCGCTCCGGCTTGCCGTCGGAATACAGCGCGACCTTCGGCGCGGCGTCCGAGTCGAAATCGTAGGTGTACAGGGCGGTTCCAGTTCCGGATACCGGGCCCAGGAACGCCAGGCTCTTGCCGTCAGGCGACAGTGTGACGTAGCCGGCGCTGCGTCGCGCCCCAAACGCCGCCGCCGCATCAACGGGCTTCGCGTCCTGCGCGGTTGCGATTGCGTTGGCGGACAGGAGGAACGCCAACAACGCACGAATCATGGTGCTACCTCGAAGGATGTTGTGGGTTTCACGGCGCGTCGGTTGCGCTGCCGCTCAGGTTTGTACGCGATGATTACGCTTCTGTCACTTGCGGACCGCTCCCGGGCGGAGAAAGATCCGCTGACACACGGTTGTCATGCACCCGTTTTAGGCTGGAGGAGATCAGAGGAGCCTTGTTGCGTCGCCGCAACATTGTTACAACGCGACAGGCACAGGAGTAGACTCGGTCCCCTAATAAGGGACAGCTACCATTCGGACAGACTGTTCAAGCCCGACTGATCAAAAGACCTGAAGGACAGGTTGGCTCGGATTCACATTCACTCACTGAGGGGGATACACGTGAGACTCAACAGCAAGATTGCCCTGGCGGTCGCCGCCACGATGAGCGCCTCGACGGGCGCGTTCGCGGCTGATGCGACGGCGCAAACAAGCGCCTCGACCGGGGGCCTTGAAGAAATCATCGTGACGGCGCAGCGACGCAGTGAGTCGATCCAGAACGTGCCGATCACGATCCAGGCGATCGGCTCCGAGCAACTCTCGCAGCTGCACATCTCGACCTTCGACGACGTCGTCAAGATGCTGCCCAACGTGACCTTCGGCGCCAACGGCCCGGGGCAAGGCAACATCTACATGCGCGGCCTGTCGGCGGGATTTGCCGGCAACCAA
>JAFEDW010000378.1 GCA_018241455.1 Pseudomonadota bacterium
CTCGCACGGCTGTGCTGCCGGTCGGGGCACTGGCCAGCCAGAATCCTGCCGCCGCCCCGAGTGCCAGTGCGCCGGCGAGGCCGAGCGCGAGGTAGATTCGTTGATGGTTGGTCATGGCGCGTCCTCCCCATAGGCAAAGTGAAGTCGGGTGGCCAGCAAAGCCTGCTGCCGCACCAGTTCGCCGAGTCTCAACCGTTGCTCGATGCGTTCGCGCCGCGCCAGCAGCACCGCGGCCAGGTCGCCTTTGCCCGCCTGGTAGCTCGCCATCTGCAGGGACACCTTCTGATCGGCAAGTGGCAATGCAATGCGTTGTGCTCGATCGACCTGGCGCGCCAGCGATGCGTAGTCCGCAAGCTGTGCTTCGAGCTCACTCTGGTGCTCGCGCAGCGTGGCCTCCCGTTCCGCTTCGATGCGGTGGAGCGCGTCATTCTTGGCCGAGATCAGCGGATCCTGGCGCGAGGAGGGCCACAGCGGCAGGTCCACTGTGAATTGGAGTGAGACCATGTTTCCGAATTGCGGCGCGCGCCGGGCATAGTCGAGTTCGACCGCCCAGTCGGAGCGCTTCGCCGAGCGCGCCTCGGCCAGCTCGGCCTTCGCCTTGTCGGCGCCCGCGTCGAAGGACAGCAGCTCTGGATGATGGGCCAGGTGGCGCTGCAGCATCTGCGGGTCGATCGGGAAATCGGGAGGACCGCCTTGCAGTCCCTCGTCGGCGTCGGCGCCCACGAATGCGCGGAGCGTGGCGCGGGCACGGGCGACATCGCGCTCGAGCTCGTCCTGTTGGTCGGCGAGTTGCACCGCCTCTTGCCGCGGGCCCAGTGCATCGGCGGTCATGCCGCGTCCGGCAGCGAGCTGTGCGACAACCGCATCGGCAAACAACGCGTTCTCGCGCTGCCAATCGATGAACTGGGCCTGCTTCTGCTGGCTGTAGTACAGGTCGATCCACGCCAGCGCCGTGTCACGTTGAACGCCCAGCCGCGCAACCCGCCGGTCCGCAGCAGCTACGCCGATCGTGGCAGCGGCGACTGCGGCGCGCGCGCGTCGCTTGGTGGAATTCGGAATCTCCTGCATGACCCCGATCTTCTGCATGGTCATGAAGTCGCGTTGCAACGCGCCCGCCTCTGGGCCGCTCACGGGGAAGTTGTCGATCCCGGCGACCAGCTTGGGATCCGGCAGCGTATCGGCGGGGATGGCTGCCGCGCGTGCAGCGTCGATCGACAGTTGCGACGCGTCGAGTATTGCGGAGCGCTGTTCCGCAGTCTGCAGCGCTTGAGAGAAGCTGAGCGCCTCCGCGGGCGCTCGCACCGAAAAGACCAAGAGCGCCGACGCGCCGAGGTATCGGAAACAGGATTTCATGGCCATCTCCACGACAGTTCAGTGCGCGTGAACGCACGGGCGCGCGGCTGCGCAATGCACAGCCGGCGGGTCAGTCAGTCGGGATCAGGCGGCGCGCGGTGGTCGCCACAACCCGGTGGGGTTGCGGATGGGGATCAGGACGGTGCGGAAATCCGTCGAGTCGATGTGGCTGGATGGAAACGTGGTAATGGCGCATCGCCCCGGCGCCAGGCTGGACGAGGCGCAAGCCTTGCATTCGGCGCCCGATTTGCACGGCGTGGATTTGTGGCCGACGCCGGAATCGCAGCAGGCGGATAATGGGGACGCAGCGGATTCGTGGCTTGACGGCGTCGCGGGGCAAGCCGCGGGTACGAACATGCCCGCTGTCGCCGACAGTGGGACGGCGACACAAAGCAGCAGCGCGAGCAGCGTGCGGCCGAGTTTCACCCTCACAGTATAAGCCCCGGGGAGCTCGACGGAAAAGGCAAAGCTGTCCATGCTGCGACCGCATCGACGAACGGGGCGGCCGCGCCCGTTTACAGCCCAAGCGCCCGCAGGCGCAACGCATTGCCGATCACCGAGACGGAACTGAGCGACATGGCCGCGGCCGCGACCAGCGGGCTCAAGAGTTGACCGGTGATGGGATACAGAGCGCCGGCGGCAATTGGAATGCCGAGCACGTTATAGACGAAGGCGA
>JAFEDW010000379.1 GCA_018241455.1 Pseudomonadota bacterium
CGGTGATGTTGCGCTCGACGCCGCTCGGCGAAGCCTTGTCGCGGATGTAGACGTCGGCCTTGCTCCAGAACGGACGCTGGTGCGTCAGGTCGTCGAGATCGCGAAGATTCTGCAGCTCGACCGGATCGGTCGGCAGCGTGCGCTTGATGTACGCGATGCCGAAATCCGTGGTGCCGCCGCCACTCTGGCCACGGCCGATATCGACCGAACCCTTGCTGCTGCAAGCTGACATAAGCAGCGCCAGCAACAGGCTCGATAGCAGACGGATTTCACGATTCATTCGCACATGCTCCAGCGGGCGAGCCGCGGCTCGCGTTCTGCCAACTCGGACACGTTCGCGCAGGCGTCAATCGGGTTCCTTGTGGTCCCGAAGGGTCTGGCGCGACGCGCGATTCCAGCATGAACAGGTAGAGGTTCATGCGCGCGGCCGCCGTGACCCGTCTCGCAGATCAGGAATGCAAGCATAGCGGTTCAACGTAAGCGACAACGTTGTCGGCATCTGGCGACGTCTCGGCGTTGAGACATTCGGGCAGCCCTTTGGGCGTGGGTATATTCACGCCCGAAGTGGTGCCCAGCGCGGCACTTTGGGAGCAGTCAATGAAACAGGTCATGCGTCCGGGACCCGCACGGCGCGCCGCCACGGTGGCGGGCGTGCTGCTGCTGGCTTTGCAGGGCTGGACTCCGGTGATGGCCGGGCCGCGCGAACAGGCGCGCCGCATGCATGACCGCCTGGCGGGCGTGCCGCCGAGCGATGCGGTGCTGACGCAGATGGCCGCCGACATTGCCGGCGGGCAGGCGAGCGCCGCCGCGCAGCAGACCGGGTTGCCACCGAACGTATTCGCGTGCGATCCGGGCGGCCACTTCTCCATGTATTTGCGGGCGCCGACCATCAGCCCGATCGGCAAGCCCGAGCCGAGGCCCTTGGCCAGCGTGATCATGTCCGGGCGCACGCCCTCGTGCTGCCACGCGAACATCTTGCCGGTGCGGCCGATGCCGGCCTGCACCTCGTCGAAAATCAGGCAGATGCCGTGCTTGTCGCACAGCGCACGCAAGCCGGCCAGGAAGCCCGGCGGCGGCACGATGTAGCCGCCCTCGCCCTGGATCGGCTCGATCAATACCGCCGCCACCTCGTTCGCCGGGAGGTTGCGCTCGAACAGCATCTCGATGTAGCCGAGCACCGCGCGCCCCTGGTCCTCGCCCGCGAACAGCGGGCGATACGGATTCGGGTACGGCACATGCACGACGCCGGGCATGGCCGGAAAGTAGCCGCGCTGCTGCGTGTATTTCGAGGCGGTGAAGGCCAGCGATCCCATCGTGCGGCCGTGGAAGCCGCCGAGGAAAGCGATGTAGCGCCCGCGCCCGGTCACCTGGCGAGCGAGCTTCAGCGCTGCTTCGACGGCTTCGGTGCCGGAGTTCGCGAAAAAGCTCATCGCCGGTCCGCTGACCGGATCGAGCGCGGCGATCATCTCCGCGAGGTCGACGACGCCCTGGTGCCAGTAGTCGCAGGAGATGTGCAGGAATTGCTCGGCTGCCGACTTGATCGCCGCCACGACATCCGGATGGCTGTGGCCGGTCGAGCACACGGCAATGCCCGAGGCGAAATCGACGAAGCGATTGCCGTCGACATCCCACACTTCGGCGCCGCGGCCGCGCTGCATGACGAAGGGATAGTCGCGCACGTAACTGGGCGAGACCACGATCTTGTCGCGTTCGATCAGCGAGCGTGCCTTGGGACCCGGCAGCGGGGCTTTGCGTTGTACGTCGTTCATGTCAATCAACCCGTGTTTGTGATTGTTCGCGCTGGTACTGCGCCAGGTAGTAAAAGGATGCGATGCCCTTGCCGGTATTGCCCGAACCCTTCCAGCCGCCGAAGGGCTGGTAGCCGGGCCACGCGCCGGTCGTCGCGCCCTGCGGGCGGTTGGCGTACGTGACGCCCGCCTCGACATTGTCGAAGAACCAGTCGACTTCGTCGGCGCCGCCATAGAAGCCAGCGGTGAGCCCGAGCTCGCTGTCGTTGACGAG
>JAFEDW010000037.1 GCA_018241455.1 Pseudomonadota bacterium
CACTGGCGGCGCGCGGCGATGCGCCGAAGTCGCTCGTCAGGCTCAACGCGCGCGGCGTGCCGGTGCGCTCGGTGCTGATGGGGAGCCTCGCGGGCCTGGCGGGCATCGCCGCCGCGACCGCCTCGCCGCAGGGCGTGTTCAAGTTCCTCGTCAATGCCTCGGGTGCGCTGGTGGTGGTGATCTACCTGCTGATCGCGTTCGCGCAAGTTCGGTTGCGGCGCGCGCGGAGCGCTGCCGAGCAACGCGCGCTGCCGGTGCAGATGTGGGCCTACCCGGCCTCGAGCTACCTGGTGATCGCCGGCATGTTCGCCGTGCTGGCCGCGATGGCGAGCACGCCGTCGATGCGGCGCGACTTCTACGCCAGCGCCGTGTCAGTGGCGGTGGCGCTCATCGCCGCCTGGCTGCACGGGCGCCGCCGCGCGGGTTAGCGCCGCGGATGCCCGAGGATACGCAGCGCGCGTGACGACGGCACGGTGAGCGGAATGCCGCCAATCGTCGCCGCCTGCTCGACGCCCAGCGATTTCGCGAATCCCGAGGCCGGCGTCGGGCACGTGCCCGGCGTGGCAATGTAGTTCAGCGCCGCGGCCAGCCGGGCTTCGGCCGGATCGCCGAGCGCGTGGCCGAAGTCATCGCCGACCGAGCAGCCGGGCAGAACCGCATTGGTTGGCGTCGGCGCATTCTGCGGCGAGAAGCCGTCGGTGTAGTCGCCGAAGTTCATCGCGTTGACGCCGCGGAACTCGATCGAGAAATAGGTCGTGCCGCAATTGTCCTGCGGATAGAAACCGTAGGGTTTGCCGCAGGTGGTCGAACCGATCTGCACGACCTGCACGCCGACGCCGTTGAGGCTGTTGATGATCGATTCGCTGGCCGAGCAGGTGTCCTTGCCGGTCAACACGAACACGCGCGGCAGGTTCAATGCGGGCAAGGCCTGGCCGGCCGTGGTCGAAAAACCCTGCGTGGTCGAATAGAACGGCGTCGGCGTGATCGTGCCTCCGGCGACCGGATCGATGGTCGGATGCTTGCTGTTGAACTGCGTCAATTCGAAGGTCATGCCGGCGGTCGGCCCGGGACCGGCGATCATGTAGGCCACTTCGCTGGCGATATCCAGATAGCCGCCGCCGTTGTAGCGGATGTCGAGCACGAGATCGGTCACACCCGCGGCCTGCAGCGTCGTGAACGCATTGACCAGCTCGGCTTCCGAAGTGGCCAGGTGATCGTTGAACAGCATGTAGCCGACCGTGCCGCCGCCGGCGGTCGGGATCGTCGTGACGTCCTGCACCGGTTGCGTGGTGATGCTGGCCGAAGTCAGCGTGATCGTGCGCGTCGTCGACGCGCCGAGATCCTGGACGACGAAAGTGTGCGTTTCGTTGAGCGTGGCCGGGAACAATCCCGCATTGAGCGTGTCGACGCCGGCCTGGGTGTTGTCGTTGACGAGGTCGACGCCGTCGACCTGCAACACCTGTGCACCGCGCGCCAGGTTGGCTGGCGCGGTGGTCGCGGGCGAGTTCGGTTCGGTAAATGCCACCACGACCTGGCGCGGCGGTGTCGCCGACAGCAGCACCCATTGCGCGCCATAGCCCGCCTGCACGCCGGATTGCGACAGCGCCTCCCAGTCGGAGGTCTTGTAGGTGAAGTGAAACTTGTCCTTGGCGGCGCCCGAGCTGGTCGTCGCCATGGTCTTCAGCACGTCGAAATAGGCGGCCGTCGTCGAGAAGCCCGCCGGGTTCTGGTCCGTCACCTCGTCGAACCACAGGTACAGATCATTGGTCCACGAGCGCAGGAAATTGTTCTCGTCGAGCGTGGTGCCGGCCTTGTCCGGATAGGCCATGTTCGTGAACGGATCGGTCCCGGTGCGCGGCACGGCGCACTTGTTGGCGAAGGTGGATTCGGGCTGGAACACGCCGGAAGTCCAACCCACGGGCTTGAAGTTGTTGCCGCCGCCACCACCCCCGCCGCCACCGCAGGCACTCAGTAGCAGCAGCCCGATGGCCGGAATCGAGATAGATCGCATGATTGAACGCCCCCGCATTGGTCGATGCGGACAGGCTTGCAGCTTTGCCATGCATCTGCAACTTACATCACTGTTACCTGCGCGCGGCGGGCGGCCGGACGCCCGGGGGTGTCGTCGATTCGCGCCAGCGCCATGAAAGGCGCTAGTGTAGCGGCCGTGCCCACTGCGCCGATCCTACATTAGGAGCCATTCATGGTCTGGGTCGATATCGTCGGATTGCTGGCCGTCATCCAGCTGATGGTCTTCATCACGCTCGTGGGCAATGCGCGCTACAAATATGGCGTGACGGCGCCCGCCACCAGCGGCCACCCGGTGTTCGAGCGCTACTTCCGCGTGCAGATGAACACCATCGAGTGCCTGCTGGTGCTGCTGCCGGGACTGTGGCTGGCAGCCAAGTACTGGCCACCGAAATACGCTGCGATCGTTGGTGCGATCTACCTGGTGGGCCGCGTGCTGTACCTGCTGAACTACGTGCGCGATCCGGCCAAGCGCTCCTTCGGCTACACGTTGAGCGTCGTCCCCGCGATTTTGCTGGTCGCGGCGGCGCTGCTCGGCGCGCTTCGCACGCTGTTGCAGCGCTGACGCGGCCAGCACCAACCGTTCGACGCACATGGCCAGACGCCACATCCCGGACAGCCCCGCCGCCTCGGCCTTCGACCGCCTGCCGCTCAATGCGCTGCGCGTGTTCGAGGCGGTCGCGACGCGCATGAGCTTCGCGGAAGCGGCCGAGAGCCTGCATGTGACGCCGGCGGCCGTCAGCATGCAGGTGCGCACGCTGGAGGATTACCTGCGCGTGCCGCTGTTCCGGCGCAAGGGCCGCAGCATCGAGCTGACGCCCGAGGGCACGCTGCTGCTTCCGGGCGTGCGGCGCGGACTCACCGACCTGCAGACGGCGCTGCACCAGCTGCGCCAGAGCCGGACCGCCGGCACGCTCAACGTCTCGACGCTCGCCTCGTTCCTGCAGAAATGGCTGCTGCCGCGGCTGCCGCAGCTGCACGACAAGCACGCCGACCTGCAATTGCGCATCCACACCTCGCGCGAGAAGGTGGACTTTGGTCAGAGCGATTTCCACGGCGCGATCCGCATGTCGCCCGCGCCGGAGGCGGGCCTGTACAACGAGAAGCTGCTCGACGAGTGGTTCGTGCTGGTCTCGAGCCCGGAGCTGTACAAGCGCCACGGGCCGGTGCGCGACAGCGCCGACCTGAAGCGTTATCCGCTGCTGCGCTCCTCGGATGAACCGTGGCAGCTCTGGAACCGGCCGGACGCCGATCGCGACTGGCGCGAGCACGGCACCGCCTACGACGATTCGGTGGCCGTACTGACCGCGGCCGAGCAAGGCCAGGGCCTGGCGCTGACACGCTGGTGCCTGGCTGCCGGCGACATCAGGCTCGGCCGGCTGGCGCTGGTGAGCGTCACGCAACTGCCCTGTCCGCGCGCGTACTACTTCGTGTGTCCCGAGGGCTATCTCCCGATGCCGAAAATGCAGACCCTGCTGAAGTGGCTGCGTGGCATGGCGCGCGAATTCGCGAATCCGCCGGGCGCCGGCGCGCCCGCCGCCACGGAGCACGCCCCGCCGCCGGCCAACCGGGCCAAGCGCAAGGCCGGATGACGCTGCGCGCGGTGCGGTCGTTCGTGCGCCGCGCCGGGCGGCAGACGCCGGCGCAGCAGCGCGCGCTGGTCGAGCTGTGGCCGCGCTATGGCGTGCCGGGCGGTGATTCGCCGATCGACCTGGCAGCGCTATTCGGACGAGTCGCGCCCTGTACCATCGAAATAGGCTTCGGCAACGGCGCTCATCTGGCCGCGCGCGCGCTCGCCGAGCCGGAGCGCGATTTCCTCGGCATCGAGGTGCATCGCGCAGGGCTAGGCCACCTGCTGCGCGCCGCTGCGGCGGCGAATCTCGCCAATGTGCGGGTCATCGAGCAGGACGCGGTCGAGGTGCTCGCCGTCCGCATCGCGCCGGACTCGCTGGACGAGGTGCAGATCCTGTTTCCCGACCCCTGGCCCAAGAAGCGCCACCACAAGCGGCGGCTGATCCAGCCGGAGTTCGCAACGCTGGTCGCGAGCCGGCTGCGCATCGGCGGCCGGCTCCACCTGGCCACCGACTGGGAGCCGTATGCGCAACAGATGCGAGACGTTCTCGACGGCTGCCCGCAGTTGGCGACGGTAACCGACGCACATTTGCTGGCGCGCGCAGCCACCCGCTTCGAGCAGCGCGGCCTGCGCCTCGGCCACGGCGTTTGCGACCTGGTGTGCGAGCGCGTGCGCTGATGCGCCGCATCACGCGAAGACGGCACGAATAACGCTTGATCCGCACCGGGGCCGGGCGCAACATCGTCCCAAGAGGCTCCACCATGAGTATGCAGCGTCCCAGCGTTGGCGAGTGGTACCGCCTGAGCAGCGGCGAGTTGCTCGAGGTCGTGGCCTTCGATTCATCCGATGGCACGATCGAGGTGCAGTACTTCGACGGCACTGTCGAGGAACTCGACTTCGACGACTGGCGCTCGCAGCGCGCAAGCGGCGCGATCGAATCCGCCGAAGCGCCCGAAGACTGGAGCGGCTCGGTCGATGTCGAGCCCGAAGACAGCCGCGCCGATTCCGATCCGCTCGAAGAAGACGATCGCCGCCTGCGCGCCGACCGGCTCGGCGGGCTCGACCTGTTCGAGTAGACGCGGCCTCAGTCGTAACGCGCCGCGAGCGCGGCGATATCGACATCATCGGCCAGCATGACGCAGCCGGCCGCAACCCGTACCGGCACGCGCTCCAGCGACTGCCCGAGACAGGGTCCCGCCACGCAATAGCCGGTGGACTTCTCGAACAGCGCCCCATGCGCCGTGCACAGGATCAGGCTCCCGTCGTGCGTCAGGAACCGGTCGGGCAGCATGTTCAGCGGCAGCGCCATGTGCGCGCAACGGTTCAGGTAGGCGTGGATCGCAGTGCCGGAGCGCACGATGAATCCGCGCACCGGCCAGTCGCCGCCGCCCAACTTGAATTCGCGGCAGCCGGTGGCGCCGAGTTCCTCGACGCGGCACAGCACGCGCGTAAGGTCGATTTCCATCGCCGGCGGCCGCGCCTCAGGCGCTCGCGGCGGCTACGCCAGTTCGAGCGGCGGTGAACTGACCATGCCGCCGCAGCAGCCACAGCAACAATAACGCGGGCACGCTCAGCGAGGCGGTATAGATGAAGAACCACGGGTAGCCGACCGCGTCGACGACGAAACCCGACAGGCCCTCGAGGAGCTTGCCCGGCAAGGCGTAAAGCGAAGAGAACAGCGCATATTGGGTGGCGGTGTAACGCGCACTCGTCAGACTCGACAGGAACGCGATCAGTGCCGTGCCATGCAGCGCCTGCGCGAGGTTGTCGAGGCCGTTGACCAGGCCCAGCTCGAGCAGGTTCGGCGTCGACGCACGGGCCAGCAGCGAGAACCCGAGGTTCGAGAGCATGATCATCAGGCTGCCCAGCACCAGCGAGCGCAACAAACCGAGGCGCGCGATCAGGTAGCCGGCCAGTACCACTCCGATCAGTGATAGCGCCAGGCCGTAGAGCTTCACGACGGCGGCGACTTGCGTGAGCGTGTACCCGCGGTCAATGTAGAACGGGTTGGCCATCGATCCCATCGTGAACTCGGTGAGGCGATAGCTGCCCATGAGCAGCAGCGTCAGCACCGCCAGCTTTGGCCCATAGCGCGCGAAGAAATCGAGCAACGGGCAGACGACCGCGCCGAGCAACCATGCGCCGGCCCGCTGCAGCGCAGGCGGCCAGTGCGCGCGCTGCGCGAGCCAGTCCGCCACTCGCTGCTCGCGCACTGCTGCGGCATCGCGCAGCACGACGCCAGGCTCGGCCGACAGCAGCGTCGTCACGACGCCGACGGCAACCAGCCAGGCCATCGTCGCGTAACTGGCGCGCCAACCGAAGTGATCGGCGATCGTCAGCGCGCCGGCACTGGAGGTGATCAGTGCCACGCGGTAGCCGATCTGGTAGGCGGCTGCCATGGCGCCCTGCTGCTCGACCGCCGCGGATTCGATACGCCACGCGTCGACCGCGATGTCCTGCGTGGCCGCGCAGAATGCGACGAACAGTGCCCACAGCGCGATGCGCGTGACGCCGGCGTGCGGATCGCTGAAGGAAAGCTGCAGCAAGCCGATGCCGATGCCCAGCTGCGCCAGCAGCATCCAGCTGCGGCGACGGCCCAGGCGGCGGTTCAGCCACGGCAGCGGCACGCGATCGATGATCGGCGCCCACAGGAATTTCAGCGAGTAGGCCAGCCCAACCCAGGCCAGCATGCCGATCGTCGAGCGCTCGATGTGCGCCTGGCGCAGCCACGCCGACAATGACTGGTAGACGAGGTAGAAAGGCAAGCCGGCCGAAAATCCCAGCAGCAGCATGCTGAGCATGCGCGGCTGCGCATACACGCGCAGCGCCGCGCCCCAGCCTGTGGCGGTGCCGGGACCCGAGCCGCCGGCGCCAGGCGTCACAGCTCGTAATCCATGATCAAAGGCGCGTGGTCGGAGAAACGCTCGGCCTTGTAGATCTGCGCGGCGCGGGGCGCCGCGGCGAGCTGCGGCGTCGCAATCTGGTAGTCGATGCGCCAGCCAACGTTCTTCGCGCGCGCCTGGCCGCGCTGCGACCACCAGGTGTACTGGTCCGGCTCGGCGTTGACCTTGCGGAACGCGTCGATGTAGCCCACCTCGTCGAACAGTTCATCGAGCCAGGCGCGCTCGTGCGGCAGGAAACCGGAGTTCTTCTGGTTCGACTTCCAGTTCCTGATGTCGATCTCGCGATGCGCGATGTTCCAGTCGCCGCACAGGATGTACGGGCGTCGACGGCGCTTCAGCGCGCGCAGGTGCGGCATGAATTTCTCCAGGAACCGGTCCTTCGAGGCCTGCCGCTCGGGGCCGGACGAGCCCGACGGCAGGTACAGCGACACGACCGCGACCGCGTCGAACTGCGCTTCGAGGTAACGGCCCTCGTTGTCGAATTCGCTGACGCCGAAGCCGCGCACCAGCCGAGCGGGTTTCTCGCGCGAGTACAGCGCGGTGCCCGCATAGCCCGGCCGCTCCGCCGGATAGTACGCCGCGTGGTAACCGGGCAGCGCGATGTCATGGCCGGCGAATTGCTCTTCGCGGGCGCGCACTTCCTGCAGGCAGATCACGTCGGCATCCTGCCGCGCCAGCCAAGGAAACAAACCCTTGGCCGCCGCCGAGCGGATGCCGTTGACGTTGAGCGTGATGACGCGCATGGGGACATGATAGCCTGCCGCGCATGCACGATTACCAGCAGGATTTCCTGTCCCTCGCCCTCGAGCGGCAGGCCCTGCGCTTTGGCGAGTTCACGCTCAAGTCGGGCCGCGTCAGCCCGTATTTCTTCAACGCCGGGCTGTTCAACGACGGCGCGGCGCTTGCCCGGCTCGGGCGCTGCTACGCGGCCGCGCTCGCGCACTCCGGCCTCGAGTTCGACCTGCTGTTCGGCCCGGCCTACAAGGGCATTCCGCTGGTGAGCGCCTGCGCGATCGCCTATGCCGAGCATGAGCATCGCAGCGTTCCGTGGGCCTTCAATCGCAAGGAGGCCAAGGACCACGGCGAGTCGGGCCTGATCGTCGGCAGTCCGCTCAAGGGGCGCGTCGTGATCGTCGACGACGTGATCACCGCGGGCACGGCGATCCGCGAATCGATCGAGCTGATCCGGTCCGCGGGCGCCGAACCGGTCGGCGTGGCCCTCGCGCTCGATCGGCAGGAGCGCGGCCAGGGCGAACGTTCCGCGGTGCAGGAAGTCGAATCCGCCTATGGGCTGCGCTGCGTGAGCATCCTGAGCCTGAGTGGCCTGATCGACGCGCTGGCCGCCCGCGGTGCGCGCGGCTTCGAACCCGCGCAACTCGCTTCGCTGCGCGCCTACCGGGCCCGGTACGGGGTGGCGGTTTGAGACACGCTGCACTTGCCCTGCGCGCGGCTTCGTGGACAATTGGCCTTCAGGAGTCAGGCGCAACGACGATGCAGGCAGTGCCGGACATAATCAGGCTGCTGGGCCGCAGTGCAGCGGCCGCCATCACGCTGGCGCTGGCCGCGCCGGCGATGGCGGCCGATACGCCGCATCCAAACTACAGCTGGGTCGACAAGAACGGTGAGCGCCACTATGGCGACGCCGTGCCGCCGGAGTACGCGCAACAGGAACGGCGCGTGCTCAACAACCAGGGCGTCGAGATCCAGCGCGTCGACGCCGAGAAGAACGCGCAGCAACAGGCCGACGATCGCAAGCGCCAGCAGGCGATCGCGGAAAAGGCGCAGCACGATCATTTCCTGCTGACCACCTACACGTCGACGAAGGACATCGAGCGGCTGCGCGACGAGCGGCTGGAGCAGATCGACGGGCAGATCAAGGCGACCGTCGCCTACATCGATTCGCTCGATGCGCGCCTGAAGACGCTGCAGCAGCGCGCGCTGCTGTTCAAGCCCTACAACACGAAACCCGACGCGCGCCGCATGCCGGACGACCTGGCCGAACAGCTGGTGCGTGCCTCGAATGAAGTGCGCACGCAGCACCGCTCGATGGACCGGCGCAAGCTGGAGCAGGTCTCGGTGCGCGCGCAGTTCGAGGCGGACATCGCCCGCTTCCGCGAATTAACTGCACAGCCCTCGCAGGGCTAGATGCCGTTCTTAGCCACGCAGCCCTCGCAGGGCTAGCGGCCGGTGTGACCGAAGCCCCCGCCGCCGCGCGCGGTGGCGGCAAATTCCTCGACGACCTGCAGCTGCACCTGCACGACCGGCACGAGCACGAGCTGCGCGATGCGTTCGCCGGGTTGCACGGTATAGGTGGTCGAACCGCGGTTCCAGCACGACACCATCAGCGGCCCCTGGTAATCGGAATCGATCAGGCCGACGAGGTTGCCGAGCACGACGCCGTGCTTGTGGCCCAGCCCTGAGCGCGGCAGGAGCACGGCCGCGAGGCCGGGATCCTCGACGTAGATCGACAGGCCGGTCGGGATGAGCTCGGCGCGGCCGGGTGCCAGCGCGAGCGGCGCGTCGATGCAGGCGCGCAGGTCGAGTCCAGCCGAACCCGCGGTCGCATAGGCCGGCAATGGAAACTCGCTGCCGATGCGCGCATCGAGGATCCGCACCTGCAGCGGGCGGCGCACCGGCTCAGCCAAGATCTTTGCGCCTGTCCGCCTGCGGTTCGGCGCGCGTGCTGGCGTGGTACTGCGTCGCGATCAGTTCCACCAGCGCGGTGGCGAGCTCGCGCTTCGGCGCACGCGCCAGTTCGGCGCGGCCGCCGCCGCGCCACAGCACCAGCAGCGCGTTGTCCTCGCAATCGAAGGCCTTCGCCGCGCCGACTTCATTGGCGCAGATCATGTCGAGGTTCTTGCGCAGCAGTTTCTCGAGTGCATGCTGTTCGACCGCATCGGTCTCGGCCGCGAAGCCGACCACGAACGGACGCTTCGGCTCGGCTGCGACGCTGGCGAGGATGTCGGTGGTGCGCGTCATCTCGAGCGTCAGCGACTCGGTGCGCTTCTTGATCTTGCGTTCAGCCACTTCGACCGGGCGATAGTCGGCCACGGCCGCGGTGGCGACCAACAGCTGGATCGACGGCAATTCCGTCTGCACGGCGGCGTACATCTGCGCCGCGCTCTCGACGCACACGCAGCGCACGCCGGCGGGCGCCGGCAGCGCGACCGGACCGCTGACCAGCACGACCTCCGCGCCCGCAGCCCTGAAAGCCTGCGCAACCGCGTAGCCCATCTTGCCCGAGCTCCGGTTGCTGACGAAGCGCACCGGATCGAGGCGTTCGCGCGTCGGCCCCGCCGTGACGAGCACGCGCTGGCCGGTGAATGGTCCCGGGCCGATCAGCAACGGTTCGACGAGATCGGCGATTTCCGTGGGCTCGAGCATCCGCCCGGGGCCCGTTTCGCCGCAGGCCTGGTCGCCGACCGCGGGCCCAACCATGCGGATCCCCCGCTGTGCGAGCGTCGCCACATTCGTTTGGGTAGCCGCGTTGGCCCACATCTGCTGGTTCATCGCGGGCGCGACGACAATCGGCGCGCTGGTCGCGAGGCAAAGCGTGGCGAGCAGGTCATCGGCACGGCCGTGTGCGAGGCGCGCGAGGAAATCCGCGCTGGCCGGCGCGACCAGCACCAGGTCGGCCCAGCGCGCCAGCTCGATGTGGCCCATCGCGGCCTCGGCGCCCGCGTCCCACAGGCTGTCGCGCACGGGCCGGCCCGACAGCGCCTGGAAGGTCGTCGCGCCGATGAACTCGCGCGCTGCTGCCGTCATGACCACCTGCACCTCGGCGCCGCGCTCGACCAGCCGGCGCACCAGCTCGGCGCTCTTGTAGGCGGCGATGCCGCCGGTCACACCCAGCAGGACGTGTTTGCCACGCATGTGCGCATTATCGGACAGGCGCGCCGTTTCATGCCATGCCCACCCGATATGTCGATCGCATGCAAAGGCCATGTCCCCCAAGAATGAGGCGCATTACGGGGCTGTAAACACGTGATCGACTTCACATGAACCTGCATCAATGGCCCGCTGGCGAGCGGCCGCGCGAGAAGCTGCTGGCCGCCGGCGCGGCGGCGCTGTCCGACGCCGAACTGCTGGCGCTGCTGCTCGGCGGCTCCGGCTTGCGCGGCAGCAACGTCGTCGACCTGGCGCGCAGCCTGCTGGGTGCGCATCGCTCGCTGCGCGAGCTGCTGAGCGCCGATCGCGCCGCGCTGCTGGCTGCGCGAGGACTTGGCGAAGCGGGCTACTGCCGCCTGCAGGCGGCGCTCGAACTGGCGCGCCGCCACTACGCCGAGGCGCTGCGCAGCGGCCCGCTGCTCGATTCGCCGGCCGCGACCCACCGCTTTCTCATCGCGCGGCTGCGCGACCAGCCGCACGAGCTGTTCTGCTGCCTGCACCTCGACAACCGGCACCGCCTGATCGCCTTCGACGAGTTGTTCCGCGGCACGATCGACGGCGCCAGCGTGCACCCGCGCGAGGTGGTCAAGCAGGCGCTGCGCCGCAACGCGGCCGCCGTGATCCTGGCCCACAACCACCCCTCGGGCGTGGCCGAGCCCAGCCAGGCCGACGAGCTGATCACCGCCCGCCTGCGCGAAGCGCTGGCGCTGGTCGACATCCGCGTGCTCGA
Organism: Pseudomonadota bacterium; assembly: GCA_018241455.1. Lineage (GTDB taxonomy): Bacteria > Pseudomonadota > Gammaproteobacteria > Steroidobacterales > Steroidobacteraceae > FEN-1191. Next base: position 11,123 of record JAFEDW010000037.1, read on the forward strand.
CCATTGCATCGTCGGCGACAATGGCTGCCTGTCCTTCTGCGAGCGCGGGCTGCTGTAGCGCAAGCCGAGTTGCCGGCAATGCCAAGGACTGGTATAAAGCCCGCCCTCCGATTGATGCTTGGCGGGCGGAGTACGCGCGCAAGCTGTTGTTTTTAAAGGATCAGTGCAATGTCCCGCGTCTGCCAAGTTACGGGTAAGCGCCCGGTTGTGGGCAACAACGTCTCGCACGCCAACAACCGCAAGAAGCGCCGCTTCCTGCCCAACCTCCACCAGCAGCGTTTCTGGCTCGAGTCCGAGAAGCGCTGGGTGAGCCTGCGCATCACGACGAATGGCCTGCGCACCATCGACAAGCACGGCATCGAGGCGGTGGTCGCCGACCTGCGTGCCCGCGGCGAACAGGTGTAATCATGCGTGAAAAAGTAAAGCTCCTGTCCTCGGCCGGCACCGGCCATTTCTACGTGGCGATGAAGAACAAGCGCCTGCATCCGGAGAAGATGGAAGTGCGCAAGTTCGATCCGGTCGTGCGCAAGCACGTCGGATACAAGGAAACGAAGATCAAGTAAGTCGCCTGCCGCCCGAACTGCCTGAAGTCGAGACCACGCGCCGCGGCATCGAGCCGCACCTGCGGGGCCATCGCGTCACGGCAGTGCATGTCTACGACCGGCGATTGCGCTGGCCGGTAACGCCCGGCCTCGACGCCGCGTTGCGCGGCCAGCGCGTACACGCCGTCGAACGGCGCGCCAAGTACCTGCTGCTGCGCTTCGAGCGCGGCACGTTGATCCTGCACCTCGGCATGTCGGGAAATTTGCGCGTGCTGCCGCGCGCGACGCCGCGGCTGAAACACGACCATTTCGACCTGGAACTGGATTCCGGCCACGTATTGCGGCTCAACGATCCGCGCCGTTTCGGCAGCTGCCTGTATACGACGGATGACCCGGCGCAGCACCCGCTGCTGCGCCATCTGGCACCCGAGCCGCTCGAGCCGGGCTTCGATGGCGCCTACCTGCATCGCATCTCGCGCCGCCGGCGCGTCGCGATCAAGCTGCTGCTGTTGAACGGGCGACTGATCACCGGCGTCGGCAACATCTACGCCAGCGAGGCGCTGTTCCGCGCGCGCATCCGCCCGCGGCGCGCGGCTCGCTCGCTCGACGCCGCCGAGTGCGCGCGGCTCGCGGCGGCGATCCGCCGCGTGCTGGGCGCCGCGATCCGCGTCGGCGGCACAACGCTGCGCGACTACGTCGGCGCGGATGGCGAGGCGGGTTATTTCCGCCAGAAACTCTACGTCTACGAACGCGCGGGG
>JAFEDW010000380.1 GCA_018241455.1 Pseudomonadota bacterium
TCGACCACCAGCCGGTAGCCTTCGGCACCGGTGCCGGCGTCGGGGTCGACGTGTAGCGTGATCACCGCATCGGCGATGACGCGCCGCGCCGGCAGCCGTTCTCGCAACGAAGCGGCTGCCAGCGCGGCCGCGTCATCGAAAACGATGACCGGGTTGGCCGGCAGCGCGTAGGTCGCCCCGCTCGCCACGACATGGCGTGGCCAGGGAATCAGCTTCAGCGACGCCGCGTCGGCGCTGCCGGCCACGCAGCCCAGCAATACCGCCAGCGCACCCCACCTGGCATTCTTCACGTGACCGCCTGCCTGGCGGTGGCGGCGTATACTTCGGCCACCGCGAATACCAACAAGGACATCGCGACACTCTACAACCGGAGACACCAACATGAACAAGTATCTGGTCGGTGCGCTGGCGGTCGCGTCCATCGCCGCATCGTTGACCATCGGTGCGGGCCCTGCGAACGCACAGGCGGCGGAGGTCAAGCAGAAGCCGCCGATGTACAGCTACCTGGCGAACTGGACGTTGCCGCGTTCACAGTGGGCCGCCATGGAGAAAGCCGCGGGCAATACCGAAAAGGTAACGGCCGACGCGCTGGCCAAGGGCACGCTGGTCGGCTACGGCAGTGACATGACGGTGGTGCACACCGAAGACGGACCCACGCACGATGAATGGTGGTCCTCGATGTCGATGGCCGGCGTGCTGGCGGTGCTCGATGAGATGTACAAGAGCGGCAACGCGGTCACGCCGGTGCTGCAAGCAGCCACCAAGCATTCGGACGGGATCTACGTCAGCCGCTACTACAACTGGCGTCCCGGCACCTACACCGGCGCCTACACGCGCGTCGGCATCTACAAGCTGAAGGCCGATGCGCCGAGCGACGCGGTCGACCTGCTCAGCAAGTCATTCATCGTACCGATGCTCGAGAAACTGCTGGCCGACGGGGCAATCGTCGAGTACGAGGTGGACGTGGAATCGATCCACACGGAATCGCCGGACATGTTCTTCATCGATGTCATCGCGCGGAACGCCGAAGGCCTCGACAAATTGAATACCGCCTTGGGGGAGGCGATCAGATCCAACCCGCTGGCCGGCCAGGCCTACCTTTCGATGGTGGATTCGAGCGCGCACCACGACGCACTGATGCGCACGAGCGCCACGTACAAGTAAAGACGCGCGCATGAGGACCAAGGCCCCGGCACCTTGCGGTGTCGGGGCCGTCCCGCTGCGGCAGTGGTTCGTGATTCAGGTATATAAAGACCATGCCCATGACCATGATGACCCGCGCCTGGCCGCTGCTGCTCGGAATGGGCGTGCTGATGCTGGGCGCCGGACTGCAGAGCACGCTGCTGGGTATTCGTGCCACAGCCGAAGCGTTTCCGACGATGGTCACCGGTATCGTCATGGCGTGTTATTACGTCGGTTACCTGTTGGGAACCATCGTCACGCCACGCCTGATCAGCAGCGTGGGGCATGTCCGCGTATTCGCGGCTTTTGCGGCGGTAGCCGCTGCGGCCAATCTCATCCAGGCCGGCTTTGTCAGCCCCGCGCCATGGGCCGCCATGCGCCTGGTGACCGGACTGTGCTTCGCAGGCATCTACGTCGTGGCAGAGAGCTGGTTGAACGGCCTCGCCTCGCGCACCAACCGCTCCAGGCTCCTCGCCGCCTACATGATCGTGCTGTACGTGGGCCTCGGTGCCGCGCAGTTCCTGCTGCTGCTGTCGAATACCGGAACATCCGCACCATTCATGCTGGCATCGGGATTGATATGCGTGGCCGTGGTCCCGACGCTGCTGTCGGCGCAGATCGACCCGGAAGTCGTGGTGCCCCGCGCGGTGCCCTTTCGCGACATCTACCGACTCTCGCCGCTGGGCGTCGCCTCGGTGCTCGTGGCCGGCGTGATCAGCTCGATCATCTTCTCGATCGGTCCGGTGTACGCGCGGCTGGCGGGCCAGGACACGGCGGATATCGCGACCTTCATGGCCGTGAACATCTTTGCCGGCGTCGCGACGCAGTATCCGGT
>JAFEDW010000381.1 GCA_018241455.1 Pseudomonadota bacterium
GTGCTCGAGCTCGCGCGGAATCTGGTTCAGGCCGATGATGCGCATGCCAGCCCGCGTCAGCAGGTATTCCCCTTCCCGTCCCAGCACCGCTTCGAACGGACGAAGACCCAGTGCAATCTCCGACAGTACGTGCGTGTCAGGGTGCTGTGGCAGCGCCAACGAGTCACCAGTGCGATAGCGCACCAGCGGCATCGCTGTGTTCCAGTAGTTCGTGGCCACGATCTCCGCGGCCCCGTGCCCGGCACCCGATTGCTGCGGCAGCGGTAACAGCTCGACCCGTCCGTAGTCCGGGACGAAGCGGAATTCACCGGGCACCGTGCTGACGGCCAGGCACACGCGTTCGGCCTGGCCGTAGTAGTTGATCACACGGCAGTGGAACTGCTGCTCCAGCGCACGATGCAGCGCGGGCGGCATCATTTCCGAAGATGCCAGGATCACCGGCACCTCCAGGTCAATGTTCTTTTCCTGGCAGAGCCGCAACAGGTTCTGCACCGCGCTCGGATACACCCACAGCACCGCCGGCGAAAATTCGCGTAGCGCTGCCGCGTACCAGGACAGTGTCGCCGGATTCAGATGCGCCGACGACAGGGTCAGACGCATGCCGCGGTGGCTGACCGCGCCATAGGGTGGCGCCTGGTCCTGCGTGTCCTTGACGCGATCGCCGCGCAGGATCGCGATCCGCGACTGACGCATCGACAGACCATGCGGCGCCAGCAATCGGTCGAGGAATGCCTGCTCCGCCACGACGCATTCGAGCGACCGCCAGATCTTCAGGGGCACGCCGGTCGTGCCGCCCGTGCCAGCGGGCAGCCTGAGACGCACCTTGCGATTGCGGAAATCGCCTGGCGCGGCCACGAGCGATGGCTTGTCGAGCAACGGCCAGGCGGCAATGTCGTCTCCCCTGCCCCGACCATAGTGCGCCGCCTGCGCTGCCCGCAGCGACACGGCGGTCAGGCTGTCGCGCAGGGACTCGATCTCGTCGCGCGTGGTGCACGCCGCCGCCTGTGCCATCGCACGCGCCACGCGCCGCCGGATACGGGCGTTGTAGCGAATGGCGCTGTCGACCAGACCTTCGGCCTTGGCCTTGGGCGTGGCCCAGGAAAGCAATGCCCTCAGCATCGGCGAGCGTGATTGACCATGAATCATTATTGCACGAAGGCAACGACCGGCGATCGCAACCCGGGGAGCCTGAGCGTGATGCCGGTCGCATGTATCCGACCCGCGGGAGAGATCGCGCTCGAGCGCGGCTAGCTGGCGCGCGCGGGCCCGCCTTCGACGGCAGGCACTGGAAGGTGCGTGCGCGCATGACCCGTCACTCGGCCATCGACGCCGGCCGCTGCTGCGCGCGCCTGCCTCGCGCGCCGCTCGTGTTCCGCGTCCCGCAGTGATTTCGTCGTCGATGCCGGTCCATCGTGCCGCCAACCCGGAGGCCCGAAGAAATATCCAAACCGCTCGCGCAACGTCAGCTTGGGCCTGGCCTGGTCGCGCGCGATTGCGACATATTCATGCAGCGCGATGCGCACGGGATTGAAGGTCGCGAGATTCTTGACCAGGCCGTAGCGCACGGGCTCCTCGTCTGCTTCGGCGACGAAGCTGCCGAACAGGCGGTCCCAGATCATGAACACGCCGGCGTAATTCGCATCGAGGTAACGCGGATTGCTCGCGTGGTGCACGCGGTGGTGCGACGGCGTATTGAGCAGCCATTCGAACCAGCGCGGCATGCGATCGACCGCTTCGGTGTGGATCCAGAACTGATAGAGGAGATTGACGGCGAACGCAAGGCCAACGGTCGCCGGATGGAACCCGAGCCATGCGAGCGGCACGCTGAGCAGTATCAGGCCGCTGAACTGCGAGGTCCAGCTCTGGCGAAGGTTGGTCGACAGGTTGAAATGCTGGCTGGAATGATGCACGACGTGCGATGCCCAGAACCAGCGCACGCGATGACTGATGCGGTGCCACCAGTAATAGCGCAGGTCCTCGAGCACGAACACCAGCAGGAACGAGCCGAG
>JAFEDW010000382.1 GCA_018241455.1 Pseudomonadota bacterium
GTTCGCGCGGCTCAACGCGCTGGGCGAGGAGCTGCGTTTCCTGATGATCACGTCGCAGGCGCGCGTGCACCGCGTCGATGCGGCACCGGCCGGCGCGGTGGAAGCGGCATCAGTCGCGGGCGGTGGCGTGTGGATCAAGGTACAACGCACCGCGGCGACCAAATGCGTGCGCTGCTGGCATCACCGCGAGGATGTTGGTGCAAGCCCTGAGCACCCGGAGCTGTGCGGGCGCTGCGTCGGCAACATCGACGGCCACGGCGAAACGCGCCGCTACGCGTGACGCAGGCCATGGGCGCGATCAGCGGCAAGCAGGGCGGCACGGGCATGATCCAGCTGCGCTGGCTCGCATTGAGCGCGGCGCTGGTCGGGTTCGACCAGTGGACCAAGCAGCTGGTCGAGCGCGGGCTGCAGATGTACGAGGCACGCTACGTGCTGCCGGTCTTCAACATCGTGCGCGCGCACAATCGCGGCGCGGCCTTCAGTATGTTCGATCAGGCCTCGGGCTGGCAGCGCTGGGCTTTCAGCGTGCTGGCGGCGGTCGTCAGTGCGGCCCTCGTCGTTTGGCTGGCGCGACTCGAACGGCGCGCCAACCTGATGGCGGCGGCGCTGGCGCTGATCCTCGCCGGCGCCATCGGCAACGTCATCGACCGCTTGCGGCTCGGCTACGTCATCGATTTCCTGCAGGTGCATTGGCAGGAGCACTATTTCCCGGCCTTCAATGTCGCCGATTCCGCGATCACGGTGGGCGCAGGCCTGCTGCTGCTCGATGCGCTGCTCGCCAGCCGCCGCTCGGCGGGGCGCTGAATCGATGCGCATCCTGCTCGCCAACCCGCGAGGCTTCTGTGCCGGCGTCGATCGTGCCATCGAGATCGTCGAGCGCGCGATCGAGCTGTTCGGCGCGCCGATCTACGTGCGTCACGAGGTGGTGCACAACCGCAACGTGGTGGAGCGCTTGCGCGCGCTCGGCGCCGTGTTCGTCGAGGAGCTCGACGCGGTGCCCGATGGCGGCACGGTGATCTTCTCGGCGCACGGGGTATCGACTGCGGTCGAGCGCGAGGCGCAGCGCCGCGGGCTGCAGGTGTTCGATGCCACCTGTCCGCTGGTGACCAAGGTGCACATGGAAGTGGCGCGATTCGCGCGCGAGGCGCGCGAGGTGGTGCTGATCGGGCACGCCGGGCATCCGGAAGTCGAGGGCACGATGGGCCGCTTCGACACCGCGGCGGGCGGTCGCATCCTGCTGGTGGAGAGCATCGCCGACGTGGAGCGGCTCCAGGTTCGCGATCCGGCCGCGCTCGCCTTCGTCACGCAGACCACGCTGTCGGTCGACGACACCGCGGCGATCGTCGACGCGCTGCGCCGGCGATTCCCGGCGTTGCAGGCGCCGCGCAAGGAAGACATCTGCTACGCGACGCAGAACCGGCAGGATGCGGTGAAGCAGCTGCTCGAACACTGCGGCCTGCTGGTCGTCGTCGGCTCGAAGAGCAGCTCCAATTCCAACCGCCTGCGCGAACTCGCCGACCGCGCCGGCGTGCCCGGCTACCTCGTCGATGGCGCCAGCGACCTCAAGCGCACGTGGTTCGAGGGCATCGACACGGTCGGTGTCACGGCTGGCGCCTCGGCGCCCGAGCAGCTGGTGCAGGAGGTGGTCGCGCGACTGCGGGAATGGGGTGGGGCGCCCCCGGACGAGTCGTACGGCAAGCCGGAACACGTCGTCTTTGCCTTGCCCCGCGCGCTGCGGTAAAAAGGCTGCCGCCATGAACATGCCCGACACCAACACGCTGCGCGGTGGCGCCGATATCCCGGCCCGGCTGCAGGCGCGCGGCATCCGTGCGACGGCCCAGAGGCTGCAGATCGCGGAGCTGCTGCTGGCCGCGCCGCAGCACCTGTCGGCGGAGCAGATTGCCGAAACCTTGCGCAGCCGCGGCGTCGAGGTATCGAAGGCCACGGTGTACAACACGCTCAACCTGTTTGCCGCGCACGGGCTGATCCGCCAGCTGGCCGTGGACGGC
>JAFEDW010000383.1 GCA_018241455.1 Pseudomonadota bacterium
GGCCGCGCTGGAGACCGCGCGCCGCAGCGCCGACCGCGGTGCCGAGCTGGTGAAGGCGCACATGATCAGCGTGCAGGACAACGACAACCTGCAGACCGCGTTGCATAAGGCCGAGGCCGACCTGGCGACCGCGCAGGCGGCCGCCGACAGCGCGCGCATCAACCTCGACTACGCGCACATCAGCTCGCCGATCAGCGGCCGCATCGGCAAGTCCGCTGTCACGCCGGGCGCGCTCGTGGTGGCCAACCAGCCCGATGCGCTGGCGACCGTGCAGCAGCTCGATACGGTCTACGTTGATCTCACGCAGTCCAGCGGCGAATGGCTGCAGCTGCAGCAGGAGCTGGCGGCCGGCGGCAAGAGCAGCGACGGCAGCGAAGTGCACATCACATTGCAGGACGGCAGTGCCTACCCGGTGGCCGGCCGGCTGCAGTTCAGCGACGTCACGGTACAGCCTGGTACGGGCAGTTTCCTGTTGCGGGTGCTGGTGCCCAACCCGAAGGGCCTGCTGCTGCCGGGCATGTATGTGCGCGCCACGATCATCGAAGGCACGTTGAACAACGCGTTGCTGGCGCCGCAGACCGGCATCACGCGCGACCCGAAGGGCAACGCCACCGCGATGGTGGTCGGCAAGGATGGCAAGGTCGAGATGCGCAACGTGACGACCGCGCGCGCGGTCGGCGATCAATGGCTCGTAACCGGTGGGCTCGCGGCGGGCGATCGCGTGATCGTCGAGGGCCTGCAGAAGATCCAGCCGGGCATGCCGGTGCAGGCCAGCGAACTCGGCGCCGCACCCGCCGCACCCGTCGCGCCGGCCGCGCCCGGCGCGAAGTAAACGGGATCCAGCCACATGTCGCGCTTCTTCATCGACCGGCCGATCTTCGCCTGGGTGCTGGCGATCATGCTCTCGCTGCTGGGCATGCTGGCCATCCGCCGCCTGCCGCTGACGCCTTACCCGACCATCGCGCCGCCGTCGATCGCGATCAACGCCGACTACCCGGGCGCGGCCGCCAAGAGCGTCGAGGACTCGGTGACGCAGATCATCGAGCAGAACATGAGCGGGCTCGACGGCCTGATCTACATGTCCTCGACCAGCACTTCGGATGGCCGCGTGACGATCAAGCTGACGTTCGCCAGCGGCACGAATCCCGACATCGCGCAGGTGCAGGTGCAGAACCGGCTGCAGGCGGTGGTGCCGCTGCTGCCGCAGATCGTCCAGCAGCAGGGTATTGCGGTCAACAAGATCATCAACTCCAGCCTGCTGGCCATCGGTTTCTACTCCGAGGATGGATCGCTCAGCGCCACGGACATGAGCGACTTCGTCATGAACAAGGTGGCCGAGGAGATCCGCCGCGTCGATGGCGTCGGCGATGTCGAGGAATACGGCGCCGGCTACGCGATGCGCATCTGGATCGACCCGGACCGCCTGCGCGCCTACTCGTTGACGCCGGGCGACGTGGTCGCGGCGCTGCGCGCGCAGAACGCGCAGTTCTCGGTCGGACAGCTCGGCGGCATGCCGCAGCTTAAGAACCAGCAGATCAACGCGACGGTCACGGCGCGCGGGCGCCTGACCAGCGTCGAGGATTTCAACAACATCATCGTGCGTGGTGCCGCCAGCGGCGCGGTGCTGCACTTGCGCGACGTGGCGCGCGTCGAGCTCGGCGCCGGTACCTACGATTTCTCGGTGACCTACAACCGCCAGCCGGCCACCGGCTTCGGTGTCTCGCTGGCTGCCGGTGCCAACGCATTGGCGACCGCCGACCGCATCAAGGCGCGCCTGGCCGAGATGCGCCCGGAATTCCCGCGGAGCCTGAAGGATTTCATTCCCTTCGACACCACGCCGTACGTGCGCGTGTCGATCCACGAGGTCGTGAAGACGCTGCTCGAGGCCGTGCTGCTGGTGTTCCTGGTCATGTACCTGTTCCTGCAGAACCTTCGGGCTACCCTTATTCCGACAATTGCGGTGCCGGTGGTGTTGTTGGGTACGTTCCCGGTGCTGCTGGTGCTCGG
>JAFEDW010000384.1 GCA_018241455.1 Pseudomonadota bacterium
CGCGCCCGCGCTGCGCGCCGGCGCCATCGTCATCGACTGCTCCACCGTCAGTGCCGCCACGGCGCGCGCCGCCGCCGCGCAGCTCGCCGCGCGCGGCGTGGAATTCCTCGACGCGCCGGTCAGCGGCGGCATCGAAGGCGCGGCCAAGGCCACGCTCGCGATCATGGTGGGCGGCGAGGCGGCGACGCTCGAGCGCGCGCAACCGGTGCTGGCGGCCATGGGCGCGACGATCACGCACTTCGGCCCGCACGGCGCCGGCCAGGCGGCCAAGGCCACCAACCAGATCATGGTCGCCGGCATCATCCGTGCGAATGCCGAGGCGCTGGCGTTTGCGCGCGCGCAGGGGCTCGACCTCGGCAAGGTCGTGGCCACCTTGAGCCGCGGCGCCGGCGGCAGCTGGTACCTGGCCAATCGCGGCCCGTTCATGGAGCGCGGCGAATATCCGGCCGGCTTCCGCGTGCGGCTGCACCAGAAAGACCTGCTGATCTGCCGCGCGATGGCGCAGGAGAGCGGCGCGCAGCTGGCCGCCGTCGAGGACACGCTGGCCGATTACGCACGGCTGATCGCCGCGGGCCACGGCGATGAGGACATCTCCTCGATCTTCCGCCTCAAGACCGCGCTGTTCGCGCACGGCACGGCCCGCACCGGAACCTGAGCGGCCGTGTCCACCGACATCCGCGCCGAACCGCATGCGCTGAACCTGCCGGACTTCTGCGCGGCGCAGGCGGTGCTGGCGGTGGTGCTGATCGTCACGCTGACCGCGATCGTGCTGACCGTGGCGCACCAGGGTAGCGGGCTCAACTTCTGGCTCGACCTGGCGCGCACCGCGCTGTTCATGCTGTGGACCGGCATGGGCAGCGCTGCGTTGCTGTGCGTGTTGCGCCGGCGCCTGGCGCGCATGAGGCTCGCGGCCGCGAGCGCGCTGGCGCTGGCCAGCATGCTGGCGGTGATCGCGCTGGTCTCGTGGGGCACGCTCTGGCTCGGCAGCAGTTCGCTGCTTGGGCCGCGCGCGACGAACCTGTTGCTGCCCGAGAGCCCGTGGCGCTTCTTCGCCACCAACCTCGGCATCGGCGCGATCGTCGCCGCGCTGGCGCTGCGCTATTTCTACGTGACCGGCGAGTGGCGCCGCAACGTCGAGCTGCAGGCGCGCGCCCGCGTGCGCGCGTTGCAGGCGCGCATCCGCCCGCATTTCCTGTTCAACAGCATGAACACGATCGCCGCGCTGACGCGCTCGGACGCGAAGCGCGCCGAACAGGCGGTCGAAGACCTGGCCGACCTGTTCCGCGCCAACCTGAGCGAGAAGCGCAGCAGCATCACGCTGAAGGAAGAGCTGGAAGTGGCGCGCATCTACCAGCGCATCGAACAGCTGCGGCTCGGCGAACGGCTGCACGTGATCTGGGACGTGACCGACCTGCCGATGCGCGCGCTGGTGCCGGGCCTGCTGATGCAGCCGCTGCTGGAAAACGCGATCTACCACGGCATCGAGCCGCGCCCGGCCGGCGGCATCGTCACCGTCAGCGGCGCGCTCGACGGCGACATCATCGGGCTGACGGTGCGCAATCCGCTGCCCGAGGCGGGCGATGAAGCGCACTCGGGCAACCGCATCGCGCTCGACAACATCCGCGAGCGCATGGAACTGCTCTATCCCGGCCGCTCCTCCGTCGAGGCCAGCCGCATCGGCGATGAATACATCGTGCGGCTGCGCTTTCCGTACGTCGAGGACAGCGAACGGGCTTCGTCGCTGTGAACCCGCGCGTGCTCATCGTCGATGACGAGCCGCCGGCGCGCGAGCGGCTGCGCCGGCTGCTCGATGAGCACGGCGGCGTCGAGATCGCCGGCGAGGCGGGTAACGGCGAACAGGCGGTGCGGCTCGCGGGCGAACTGAAGCCCGACCTGGTGCTGCTGGACGTGCGCATGCCCGGCATGAACGGCCTCGAGGAGGCGCGCCACCTGGCGCTGTTCGAGTCGCCGCCCGCCGTGGTGTTCACGACCGCCTACG
>JAFEDW010000385.1 GCA_018241455.1 Pseudomonadota bacterium
CAGGATGAGTTCGCTGGCAGCAGGAAATCGATCGCGGCGCGCGCACTCCCTTGGTGCAGCAGCTGGAAAAAGGAATGTTGCGCGTTGTTGCCGGGTTCGCCCCAGATCACCGGGCACGTGGTCGCGGTGACCGCGCTCCCGTCGAGCCGCACCGATTTGCCGTTGCTCTCCATTTCGAGCTGCTGCAGGTAGGCGCTCAGGCGCGAGAGCCGCTGGTCATACGGCAGCACCGCGAGCGTGGGCAGGTTGAGGAAATTGATGTTCCACACGCCCAGCATCGCGGCCAGCACCGGCAGGTTGGCAAGCCACGGCGCGCCCTGGAAATGCTCGTCCATCTCGGCGGCGCCAGCCAGGAAAGCCTCGAAGTTCGCGCGGCCGATCGCGACCGCCAGCGACACGCCGATCGAAGACCACACGGAGTAGCGCCCGCCGACCCAGTCCCACATCGCGAAGCGGTAATCGGGATGCACGCCGAACTCGTCCATGGCCTTGGCATTCACCGACACCGCGGCGAAATGCGCCGGCACCGCCGCCGCGCCGAGCTTCGCCTGCAGCCAGGCGCGCGCGGCGAGCGCGTTGCTGCGCGTCTCGAGCGTCGTGAAGGTCTTCGAGCAGATGATGAACAACGTGCGCGCCGGATCGGCGGTGGCCGTCAGGTCGCCGAGCTGGCAACCGTCGACATTCGAGACGAAGGCGACGCGCGGGCCGCCATCCTCGAATTGCCGCAGCGCCTCGACCGCCATCGCGGGGCCGAGGTCCGACCCGCCGATGCCGATGTTGATGACGAGCGAGAACGGCTGGCCGGTGCTCGAGCGCACTCTGCCGTTGCGCACGTCTTCCGCGAACCCCAGCATGTGCTCGCGCTCGGCGCGCACCAGCGTGTCGACATTCTCGCCGCCTACGATGAGCGGCGGCGTTGCATTCGCCGGGCGGCGCAGCGCCGTGTGCAGCACCGCGCGGCTTTCGGTGATATTGATCGCATCGCCCCGAAACATCGCCTGGATGCGATCGCGCAATCGCAATTGATCGGCCAGCTCGGCGAACACCGGCAGCAACTCGCGCGTCACGCGCTGGCGCGAGAAATCGAACAGCAGCCCGGCGGCCTGCACCGAGCAATGCGCAAAGCGCTCAGGGTCGGCCGCGAACAGCTCGCGCGTAGCGCGCGCCTGCGCTTGCGGCGCGGCGGCAGTGAGCTTGGCCCAGACGGGGCAGTCGGAACCGGAGTGCAGGATCATATCGGGGCGCTTGCGCCACATTTGGCGGTGGTGTGCATTGTACTCAATCGCCAAGCTCACAGTACCGAGCTGGCGTCACCTTGTTGACAATCTACGTCAATGACGTATACTTAGTTTGCTTACGTTTATCGAAACTCAGCTGTTCGAGAGGCTGGCTGACAAGTACCTCGGCAGCGACGGCTTGCTCGCCTTGCAGCTCCATCTGATCCAGTACCCTGATTCCGGTGCAGTGGTCCGGGGGTCGGGTGGCGTCAGAAAATTGCGTTGGGCTCGGCCGGGCGGCGGAAAGCGAGGAGGATTGCGAGTCGTCTATTTCGTCAGAACAGCGCAAGGCCAAGTGTGGCTATTGACGCTCTACGCGAAAAGCGTAGTGGATAGCATACCTGGGCAGGTGCTCCGAAGAATCAAGGACGAGATTGATGAGAAAAGCTAGGGCAAGTCGAAATATCGGGCGGGAGATCCTTGAGGGCCTCAAGGAAATCAAGCGCGGCCAGCATGGGCGCGTCACAACTTTGCCGCCCGTGTCGGCCGTCCGCCAAATGACGGGATTGTCCCAGTCGCGTTTCTCGGAGCTGCTGGGTGTGTCTGTGCGCACGCTTCAAGAGTGGGAGCAGGGACGACGTGCTCCGTCCGGCGCGGCTCGAACGCTATTGCACATCGCAGCGAAAAACCCCAAGGCGTTGCTCGCTGTCACCTAGGCGGTCGACTAGCTACGCAGCCGAAGTTTCAACGTTTCCCGGCAATCCATCCACCACCTGCAAT
>JAFEDW010000386.1 GCA_018241455.1 Pseudomonadota bacterium
CGTGCTGACGCTGGGCGGTGGCGAATCCGCCGGTTCGCTGGCCGAGCGCGCCGACCTGTGCGAGGCGCAATGTCCGGTGGCGGATCGCGACGACGCGGATCCGGCCGCGATCATCTACACCTCCGGCACGACCGGTCGTTCCAAGGGCGCGGTGCTGACGCACGGCAACCTGGCCAGCAACGCCTTCAGCCTGAAGGCCTGCTGGCGCTTCACGCCACGGGATGTGCTGCTGCACGCGCTGCCGCTGTTCCACATCCACGGCCTGTTCGTCGCGCTGAACGTCGTGCTCGCGGCCGGCGCCTCGATGCTGCTGCTGCCGGCCTTCGACATTGAGGCGATCGTGGCCAACCTGCCGGCGGCCACGGTCTACATGGGCGTGCCGACGCACTACGTGCGCCTGCTCCAGGACCGGCGGGTCGATCGCGCACTCACCGCGCCGGTGCGGCTGTTCGTGTCCGGTTCGGCGCCGCTGCTGCCCGATACGCATCGCGAATGGCTGGAACGCACCGGCCATTCATTGCTCGAGCGCTACGGCATGAGCGAGACCGGCATCAATACGTCGAATCCCTACGGCGCCGAGCGCGTGCCGGGCACGGTGGGATTGCCGTTGCCCGGCGTTTCCGTGCGCATCGTCGATGGCGACGGCGCGCCGCTCCCCGCCGGCGCGGTCGGGATGATCGAGGTCAAGGGCCCTAATGTGTTCGCCGGCTACTGGCGCATGCCCGATCGCACCCGCGCCGAGTTTCGCGAGGATGGTTACTTCGTGACCGGCGATGTCGGCCGGTTCGACGAGCGCGGTTACCTGCACATCGTCGGGCGCAGCAAGGACCTGGTGATCAGCGGTGGATTCAACGTCTACCCGCGCGAGGTCGAAGGCGAGCTCGATGCCATCCCGGGCGTGATCGAATCGGCCGTGTTCGGCGTGCCGCACCCCGATTTCGGCGAAGGCGTCACCGCCGCGGTCGTGGCGCGCCTGCCGTTGTCGGCCGAAGCGGTGATTGCACAATTGAAGGAACGGCTCGCCGGCTATAAATGCCCGAAACGGGTGCTGTTCGTCACCGAGCTGCCGCGCAATGCGATGGGCAAGGTGCAAAAGAGCGCGCTGCGCGAGCAATATGCGGATCTGTACCGGGCGGTGGCGCCACGTCAGGGAGTCTTGAAGCAGTCATGAGACTGGTGAGTTGCCGGGATGGGACGCGCACGCTGGCCGGCTTGTGGCGCGATGACCGGGTGCTCGACCTGGCGGCGGCCGGCCGCCGCATCAACGAGGCGGCCGACCTGGGCAGCGTGCTCGCGATCATCCGCGGCGGAGAGGCGAGCTACGCCGCGCTGCAGCGCATCGCCGAGCGCGGCGGGGAGCTCGCGGACGCATGGCTCGACATCGGCGGCCTCGAGCTGCTGGCTCCGATTCCGGTACCCATCCGCAACGTCATCTGCGTGGGCCGCAACTACCTCGATCACATCAAGGAAGGCTATGCGGCCGCCGGCCGGGAGGCGAAGTTGCCGGAGGTGCCGCAATTCTTCACCAAGGCCACCGGCGCGGTGAACAGCCCGCGGGGCGACGTGCGGCTCGATCCGGGGTTGACCCGGCTGTTCGACTACGAAGTGGAACTCGCGGTCGTCATCGGGCGCAGCGGGCGCGATATTCCCGCGGCCAACGCGATGGACCACGTGTTCGGCTATACGGTGGCCAACGATTTCACGGCGCGCGACCTGCAGCGCCGCCATGAGCAGTGGTTCAAGGGCAAGTCGCTCGATGGCAGTTGCCCGCTGGGTCCGTGCATCGTCGATCGCGCCGAGATCGGCGATCCGGCCACGCTCGAGCTCTCGCTCAGCGTCAACGGCGAGCAGCGGCAGCGCGCGCACGTGTCGCAGATGATCTTTGATATCCCGACGATCATCGCCTCGCTGTCGGCGGGATTAACGCTCGAACCTGGTGATGTCATCTTGACCGGAACCCCTAGCGGAGTAGGCTTCGCGATGAGTCCGC
>JAFEDW010000387.1 GCA_018241455.1 Pseudomonadota bacterium
CGGTGCTGCGCCGCGGCGATGTGATCTACGTGGTCAGCGACGGCGCCGGCCATGCGCAGCTCGCGCAGGTTCCGGCCGTGCAGGGCGGGCTCGTGGCGCTCGATCCGCACGATGGCGCGGTCGTCGCGCTGGTCGGCGGCTTCGACTATTTCGCCAACGCCTGGAACCACGTAACGCAGGCGCGCCGCCAGCCCGGATCCGGCTTCAAGCCATTCCTTTATTCATGTGCGCTCGAGAATGGCTTCACGCCCGCGAGCGTCATCATGGATGCGCCGGTCGTGCTGGCCGACGGCAGCACCGAGCAGGTGTGGCGGCCCCAGAACGACAGCCACAAATTCAGCGGCCCGACGCGGCTGCGCGAAGCGCTGGTGTACTCGCGCAACCTCGTGTCGATCCGCCTGCTGCGCGCGGTCGGCACCGACAAGGTGCTCGACTACGCCTCGCGCTTCGGCTTCGATCGCTCGACGATGCCGAACAACCTGACCCTCGCGCTCGGCACGCTGCCCGCAACGCCGCTCGAAGTGGCCACCGGCTACGCCACGTTCGCCAACGGCGGCTACAAGGTCGATCCTTATTTCATCGAGCGCATCGAGAACGGCCTCGGCCAGACGGTGTGGACCGCCGCGCCGCGCGAGGTCTGCGAGACTTGCTCCGACGTGGGCGACATCGGCGCACCGGCGCCGGCGCCAACCGATGCGGCCGCGACCGCCACACCGGGTGCACCTGGCGCACCGGGCGCACCGGGCACCGATGCCGGCGATGCGGGCGCGCCGCCGCTGCCCAACGGTGTCAGCATCGTCACGCCCAGCGGCCCGCCCGAGCCGCGCAACACCAACCGGCTGACGCTCGCGCCGCCGGAATCCGAATGGCTCCCGCCGATGTCGGCCGCCACGCGCCGCGCGCCGCGTATCATCAGCGCCGCCAATGCCTGGCTCATGGACAACATCATGGCGGACGTGATCAAGCGCGGCACCGGCGTGCGCGCCCGCGTGCTCGGCCGCGACGATCTCAGCGGCAAGACCGGAACATCGAACGATTATCGCGACACCTGGTTCAACGGTTTCGACCAGCACCTCGAAGCCACCGTGTGGGTCGGCTTCGACCAGGAGCAGTCGCTCGGCGAGGGCGAGGAAGGCAGCAGCGTCGCGGTGCCAATATGGGTGCGGCTGATGCGCGAAGCGCTGCGCGGCGTGCCCGATGAACCGCGGCCGGTGCCGGCGGGGCTGATGATGGCACGCATCAATTCCCTCACGGGATTGCTTGCGCAGCCCAACGATGCGGCGGCGATCAGCGAGTACTTCCTCAGCGGCAAGTTGCCGGCCGCGGGCAGTGCGTCGAACAATTCCGCCAACTCCAGCAGCGAGCCGCTCTTTTAGCCATGCCGCGCCGCAACTCACCGCGCAGCGAGAACCTGCGCCGGGCCATCGCGCAGGAGGCCGCGCGCGTCATGGCCGAACACGGCATCCAGGACTTTCGCGCCGCCAAGCGCAAGGCCGCCGAACGCTTCGGCGTCGCCGCCGATGAAGGTTCGCTGCCGAGCAACGCCGAGATCGAGGCCTCGCTGGTCGAGTACCAACGCCTGTTCGGCGCCGACACGCACGGCGCGACGTTGCGCGCGCAACGCAGCGTCGCGTTGCGCGCGATGCGCTCGCTCGCGGCCTTCACGCCGCGCCTCGTCGGTCCGGTGCTGCACGGCACTGCTACGGCGCACAACGACGTGCAGCTGCACTTGTTTACCGATCAGCCGGAGTCGGTGGCGCTGAACCTGCTCGACCGCGGCGTCGGCCACGAAGTCGGCGAGCACCGGCTGAGACTCGATGCGGAACGCTTCCAGGTCTTTCCGGCGGTGCAGTTCGAGATCGATGAGCACATGATCGACGCGACGGTGTTCCCGATCGATGGCATCCGCCAGGCGCCGATCAGCCCGGTCGATGGGCGTCCGATGCGACGCGCCGATGCCGACGAACTCGAAGCACTGCTCGAGGAAG
>JAFEDW010000388.1 GCA_018241455.1 Pseudomonadota bacterium
CCAATATTCACCGACGTCGATCGCCCGGCCGAAGAGACCGATCGGGTCACGATCGCGTTCGAAGGCCGCATCGACGGCGAGCTGTTCCCGGGCGGCAAGGGCGAGGAACTGCACGTCGTGCTCGGCGCCGGCACGATCCTCGCCGAACTCGACGCCGCACTGCGCGGCATGAGCGTCGGCGAGGAGAAATCGGTGCCGGCGCGATTCCCCGACGACTACGGCGCCAAGGCGGTGGCCGGCAAAGACGCCGTGTTTGCGATCAAGGTGAAGGCGATCCAGTCGCAGCGCCTGCCCGAGGTCGACGAGGACTTCGTGCGCAGCTTCGGGCTTACCGAGGGCGGTGTGCCGGAGTTCCGCGCGCAGGTGCGGGCGACGATGGAGCGCGAAGTGGCCGATACCGCGCAGCAACGCGTGCGCGAGCAGCTGCTCGATGCGCTGTTCCAGCACAACCCGCTGGAGTTGCCGCGCGTGCTGATCGACGAGCAGATCCGCGACCTGCAGGTGCAGATGCTGCATCGCATGGGTATCCAGAAAATCGAGCAGCTGCCGCCGCGCGAACCCTACGAGGCCCCGGCGCGCAAGCGCGTGGCGCTCGGCCTGATCATCGGCGAGATCGTGCGCAACCAGTCGATCCGCATCGATCGCGCGCGCGTCGAGCAACGGCTGAACGCGGTCGTGGCCTCATACCCCGACCCCGACAGCGTGCGGCGCCAGTACCTGCAGAGCCGCGAGGCGATGGCGCAGCTCGAATCCGCGGTGCTGGAAGACCAGGCGCTCGACTGGGTTCAGTCGCAGGTGCAGGTGGTCGATAAACCCTTGAGCTTCGCCGAGCTGACCGGCTTCGGTCGTTCCAAAGACCCGTCTTCAATATAAAGGATAGCAGCGGATGAATGAGCGTGCCCTGGGCCTGGTGCCGATCGTCGTCGAACAGACGGCGCGCGGCGAGCGTTCCTACGACATCTACTCGCGGCTGCTGAAAGAGCGGGTGATCTTCGTGGTCGGCGAAGTGGAAGACCACATGGCCAACCTGGTCGTGGCACAGCTCCTGTTCCTCGAGTCCGACAACCCGGACAAGGACATCGCGCTGTACATCAACTCGCCGGGCGGATCGGTCAGCGCGGGGCTGGCGATCTACGACACGATGCAGTTCATCAAGCCCGATGTCAGCACGATGTGCGTCGGGCTGGCGGCCTCGATGGGGGCGGTGCTGCTGGCCGGCGGCACGGCGGGCAAGCGCTATTCGTTGCCGAACTCGAAGGTCATGATCCACCAGCCTTCGGGCGGGTTCCGCGGCCAGGCGAGCGATATCGACATTCAGGCCCGCGAGGTCATGGATACGAAAGAGCGCCTGAACCGCATCCTGGCCAAGCACACCAAGCAGTCGGTCGAGCGCATCAAGGCCGATTCCGACCGCGACAATTTCATGAACGCGGAGGCCGCCGTGGCCTACGGCATGATCGACCGGGTGCTCGAGAAGCGCCTCGACACGCCGCCCCCGGCGAGCCCCGACCGGCCGGCCTGAAGCGAAAAATCAGGCATAACAAGGCCTTAGATTGGACGCAGTTCTTTGCGCCGACCGGATTGACCGTGTTATATAAACAAATGGAAGGGTGGATTTTCCACCCCTGCAGCCTGTCCAAAGGCTCGAGGTGCATGTTCAGTGAGCGATGACCCGCGTAGCCGGACGGACGATGGCAAGCTGCTGTACTGCTCGTTTTGCGGCAAAAGCCAGCATGAGGTGCGCAAGCTCATCGCCGGCCCCTCGGTTTTTGTCTGCGACGAATGCGTCGAACTGTGCAACGACATCATCCGCGAAGAGCTGGAAGACCGGGCGGACAAGGCCCGCGACAAGCTGCCCAAGCCCCATGAGATCAAGAAGGTGCTCGACGACTACGTCATCGGGCAGGAGCGCGCCAAGAAGGTGCTCTCGGTGGCGGTCTACAACCATTACAAGCGCCTGCAGACCCGCGGGGCGACCAAGGGCAAGG
>JAFEDW010000389.1 GCA_018241455.1 Pseudomonadota bacterium
GGCGACCTGCGCGGCCTCGAAGCGCTGCGGGATGTGCTGCGGACAATTGCTGTCCCAGGCCGCGACGGTGAATACGATCACCTGCTCGCCGCGCGCCTTGTAGCCCGGCGGCATCAGCGAGGCCAGCAACGCCGCGTCGTCGGCGACAACGCGTGCGCTTCCCCAGATCTTGATGCGCCGCCGCTGCGCGTAGTCCATCAGGAACAGGTGCGCGCGCGGATTCTCCTGCAGGTTGCCGGTCGTGATGTACTGGCGGTTGCCGACGAAATCGGCGAACGCCAGCGTGTGCTCATCGATGACGCGCAGGAATCCCGGCGGACCGCCGCGATGCTGGATGTAGGGCTGGCCGACCGCGTTCGCGGTCGCGAGGTACACGCTGGTCTGCGCGGCGATGAAATCGGCCAGCTCCGGCGTGATCGTGGTTTCCCACGAACCCGCCTGCTCCATGCGCTCGTAGGCCCGGCGCGAACCTTTGCGCGCCTGCAGCGCCTTGACGACCGGCGTGAAGGCGACATCGCTGGCAAGGCCCGTGTCCGCATCCATTGCGATTCTGCCTAAACGATTCTGCCTACAATCCCAGCTCGCTGAGCGAGGCGTGGTCGGCCGGCCGCGGACCCGCCGGCCAGTGGTACTTGCGCTCGCCGGCGGCGATCGGCAGGTCATTGATGCTGGCGATGCGCCGCTGCATCAGCCCATCGGCGTCGAATTCCCAGTTCTCGTTGCCGTAACTGCGGAACCACTGGCCGCTGTCATCGTGCCACTCGTAGGCAAAGCGCACCGCGATGCGGTTATCGCGGAACGCCCACAGCTCCTTGATGAGCCGGTAGTCGAGCTCACGCGCCCACTTGCGGCGCAGGAAGGCCTCGATCGCCGCACGCCCCTGCAGGAACTCGGCACGATTGCGCCAACTGGAATCGGGCGTGTAGGCCAGGGCCACGCGCGCCGGATCACGCGTGTTCCAGGCGTCCTCCGCCATGCGCACCTTCTGTGCGGCGGTCTCGGGCGTGAACGGCGGCAACGGTGGTCTGCTCATGGGTCCCTCGCTTCAGGCAGCCTGGCGCGCATGCACGACGGGAAAGTCGATCACGGTGCGGGCCACGCTGTTGACGTAGTTGGTCCAGGTGTTCAGGGCGACATGCTGCACCAACTCGACGATCTGTGCATCGTCGTAGCCGGCAGCACGCACGGCGGCGAGCGCTGCATCGCTGACGTGGCCGCGCTCGCGCAGCACCTCGAGCGCGAACGCCACGGCCGCGCCGGCCCGCGCGTCGTGCGAGCTGCCGGCGCGGTTGGCGGCCATCTCGGCGGCGTCGAGCCGCGCGACGCGCTCGCCGAGGTAGGTGTGCGCGGACAGGCAATAGTCGCAACCGTTGAATTCGGCGACCGCCAGCGCGATGCGTTCGCGCGTCGGCGCCGGCAGGCTTCCCCTGGCGAGCGCCGCCGACATGCCGAGGTATCCCTCGAGCGCCGCAGGACTGTTGGCGACCATACGGAAGAGATTGGGCACCACGCCAAGCTGGCGCTGCACGGCTTCGAGCTGCGGGCGGGAGGCGACGGGTGCGGCGGCCAGGTCGGCCGGGGTGGAGATACGGGTCATGGGTCTGCTCCTTCGGGAAGTCGTCGTGCCGGGGCCGGTATTGGCCTCGGCGGGAGCAGGCTACGGACTTTCATCATTCGGAACTAGCGTCTATATTTTAGATAGTATTTCTCATTTTCTGGAATACAAAGAATGGACCGCCTCGCCGCCATGTCGGTGTTCGCCGCGGTAGTCGCGGCCGGCAGCTTCTCCGCGGCGGCACGCCGCCTGCGCATGCCGCTGCCGACCGTCAGCCGCAAGGTCGCCGACCTCGAGGCCCACCTGCGGGTGCGGCTGCTGACGCGCTCGACGCGCCAGCTGGTGCTGACCGAGGCCGGCGCCGACTACCTCGCCGCCTGCAAGCGCATCCTCGAGGAGGTCACCGTGGCCGAGCGTGGCGCCGCCGGGGA
>JAFEDW010000038.1 GCA_018241455.1 Pseudomonadota bacterium
CGCGGCTACGCGCACCGCATCGACGTGAACGCGCCGGTCGAGATGGTGTGGCACGGCCTGATCGACCCGAAGATGATATCGCTGTGGTACGGGCCGGGCGCGCGCGTCAGCGCGAAGGCCGGCGGCAGCTACTACGTGCGCGCCGACCGCGACCTGGAGCGCGAGGCGCACATCGACGTGTTCGATCCGGGCCGGCGCCTGCGGCTGATCTACATGCCCCCGCCCGGCCTGCCGGAGAACGACGCGGTGATCGTCGATGATTTCATCCTCGACACCGAGCAGGGGGTCGCAGTGCTGCGGCTGCTCGGCTCCGGCTTTCCGATGGACGATGGCTGGGACGTTTATTACCAGCGCCTGCGCGGCGGCTGGGGCCAGGCGCTGGCGCGCCTGAAGGTCGCGGTCGAGCGCCAGGCCAAGGCGAAATCGGCGTGACCCGCTTCCTGCTGCGCGCCGCGGTCGCGGCACTCGGCCTGTGGCTCGCGAGCCGCTGGGTCGATGGCATCCACTTCGCCGACCAGGGCACGCTGGTGATCGCCGCACTGCTGCTCGGCCTCGTCAACGCATTGCTGCGGCCGCTGATCGTGCTGCTGACGCTGCCGCTGACCGTGCTGAGCCTCGGCCTGTTCATGTTCGTCATCAACGCGCTGATGCTCGAGCTCGTGGCCGCTCTGCTCGAGCCGCGCTTCAGCCTGAGCGGCTTTCGCGCCGCGCTCCTCGGCGCGATCGTCGTCGGGCTTGCCGGTGTCGTCGGCTCGTGGTTCATCGGCCCGCGGCCGCGGGTCGCCGTGATCGTCAGCCGCGGCGCAGGCGCGCCGCCCAGCGATACAACAGGAACGTGACGATCGCGAAGGCGCTGGCGCCGATCAGTTCGGCCGGATGACCGGCGAACCCGTCGCCGACCAGCGCGAGCGGGAAGTCCTTGCCGGAAAACGCGACGATGCCGGCGATCACGACGCCGACCAGCCCCTCGCCGACGATCATCCCTGAAGCCAGCAGCACGCCGAGCTGTTTGGTCGCCTCGGGCCGCGGCCCGCGCTCGGCGCGACGGTCGAAATACCAGCCGGCCACCGCGCCGACCACGACCATCAGCGTGCTCTGCGTCGGCAGGTAGATGCCGAGGCCGACCGCGAGCGGCGAGAGGTGCGCGGATTTCGTCGTGCGCCGCAGGATCGTATCGATGACGATCAGCACGACGCCGATGCCCATTCCAATGCGGATCAGGCTCCAGTCGGCATTGCCCTGTATCACGCCCTGCGCGAGCGCCGAGATCAATCCTGCCTGCGGCGCCGCCAGCGGATGCTCGCGCACCGGGCCCGGCGAGCCGACGAAGCCGTAGGCATGGTTGAGGATGTCGAGGATCGGCGGGATAATCGCCGCGCCGGCGATGACGCCGACGATAAGCGCGACCTGCTGCTTCCACGGCGTCGCATCGACGAGCTGGCCGGTTTTCAGGTCCTGCAGGTTGTTGTTGGCGATCGTCGCGACGGCGAACACGATCGAGGTGACGAACAACGCGTAGGCCACGAGCGCCTTTTCCGCGCCGGCCGGCACGCTGCCCTTGACGCCGAACACCAGCAGCAGCGCCGCGCCGATCACCACCAGGATGCCGATGCCCGACAGCGGGCTGTTCGATGAGCCGATCAGCCCGGCCATGTAGCCGCAGACCGCGGAGACGAAGAAGCTCATCAGCGCGATGTACACGACGCCGGCCACGACCAGCAGCAGCAGGTGCGAGCCGAGCCCGCTGCTGGCGCTGAAATCCGCGAGCAACCAGGCGATCGGCAGCATGCAGACGAGCGAGATCAGCGCCACCTGCCCGATCGGGATGTCCTGTTCGGTGCGCGGCAGCAGCGCCGCGTTGCCGGCGGCGCGGGCGCGCGAGGCCGCCATCGCCGAACGCAGTCCGTCGGCCACCGGCTTGATGAGCTTGGCGAGCGTCCACACCGCGGCGACGCCGATCGTGCCGGCGCCGACGAAGCGCACCTTGTGGCTCCACGTCGCCTGCGCGAGGTGCGCGAGCGTATCGCTGGCCGGCGCCAGCGCCGAGAAATGCGGCACGCCCCACACCCAGCCGATCAGGGCGCCGACGCCCATCGCGACGCCGACCCACAGTCCGACCAGGTGGCCGACGGCGAACAGCGCGAACGACAGCAGGAAATCGAAGCCGCTGACGCCGCCCTGGCTGCCGACACGGAACACCCGCGCCACATCGCTCGCGAACACGCGCGTCGCGACGATCACTGCAAACACCGACGAGACGATCGAGCCCCAGATGACTGCGCGCAGGCCGTCGCGGCTCTCCTCGACCGCCGCGGCGTCGGCGTGCTCGCCGCCGCCGACCTTCAGCACCTCGGCGCAGGCCACGCCTTCCGGGTACGGCAGGTCGGACTGCGTCACCAGCGCGCGCCGCAGCGGAATGGAATACATCACGCCGAGGATGCCGCCCAATGCGCAGATCGCAGTCGACACCCAGTACGGGAAGCCGGTCCACCAGCCGATGATGACGAAGCCCGGCAGCACGAAGATGATCGAGGTCAGCGTGCCGGCCGCCGACGCGACCGTCTGCACGATGTTGTTCTCCTGCACGGTCATGCCCTTGAAGCCGCGCAGCACCGCCATCGAGATCACCGCGGCCGGAATCGAGGTCGCGAACGTGAGCCCGGCCTTCAGTCCGAAATAGACGTTGGCGGCCGAGAACGCCACCGTGATGATGACGCCGAGGATCAGTCCGCGCACGGTGAGTTCGGCGCGCATGATCGGCGCGCTGCCCGCTTTGTTCGCCATCACTCGTTCTCCCCGGGTTCCGCTTGTTGTTGTTTGCTGCCGCCGTCGCCGCGCTGCATGAGGCGCGCCATCAGGACGCCACCCTCATAGAGCAGGTACATGGGCACCGCCATGATGGTTTGCGACACGGCATCGGGCGGCGTGATGACTGCCGCGATCACGAACACCGCGATGAGCACGTAACCGCGGATCTGCGTCAGCCGCGCCAGTGGCACGATGCCCATCAGCACCAACAGCACGACCGCCACCGGCACTTCGAACGCGAGGCCGAACGAGAACAGGAGCTTCAGCACGAAGTCCATGTACATCGTGAT
The DNA here is from genome assembly GCA_018241455.1 of Pseudomonadota bacterium. Classification (GTDB taxonomy): domain Bacteria; phylum Pseudomonadota; class Gammaproteobacteria; order Steroidobacterales; family Steroidobacteraceae; genus FEN-1191. Next base: position 3,099 of record JAFEDW010000038.1, read on the forward strand.
GTCGGCCATCATCTGCACGCCGTGCGGCGTCGTGTTCACGAAGAAATTGAAGATCAACGGCAGCACCGCAAAATAGGCGAACGCCGTGCCGACGTAGAACAGCACGATCGACGACACCAACAGCGGCACCGCGTAGCGCCGCTCGTGGCGATACAGGCCAGGGGCCACGAAGGCCCACAACTGGTACAGCACGTACGGCATCGCCACGACCAGCGCGGCGACAAACGCCAGCTTCAGCGGCGTCGTGAATGGCGCCGTGACGCTGGTGGAGATCAGCGCGCTGTTGGGCGGCAGCACGCGCCGCAGCGGCTGCGACAACCATTCGAAAATGCGGTTCGAGTAGATAGCCATCGGGATGAACACGACGGCCACGGCGAGAAACGCGCGCATCAGGCGCGTACGCAGCTCGAGCAGATGGGAGATCAACGTGCCTTCGAGCAGCGGCTCGCGCTCGCCGCTCATGAGGGCCGATCTGCCGTGGGCGATGGCGCAGGATCAGGTGTCGTGGCCGGCACGGGAGCGGCGGCCGGCAAGGGATCAGAAGCGTGCATGGCGGCGGGCGAGGTGGCCGCGTCGCGCCGCGCGTTCTCGTCCAGCGGCGGCTGGGGCGGGGCCGGTGTCGGTGGCGGTGCCGCGTTCGGTGGGGCGTTCGGTGGGGCGTTCATCGCCGCGCCCAGCGAATCCACGTTGGACTTCAGCGCATCGACGCTGGATTTCAGCTCACCCGTCTCGTTCTCGAGCTGTTCCTGGAACTGGCGCGCCATGGCGCGCGCCCGCCCGGCCCAGCGGCCCAGCGTGCGCGCCACCTGCGGGAGCCGGGTGGGACCGAGCACCACCAGCGACAGACCGACGATGACGACGATTTCTGAAAAGCCGATGTCGAACATGGTCGGGCGCTGGCGCGCGCCGGCCATGAGCCGGCGCGGTACGCGTCAGGGGCGCCGGTCGCCCGGGCGCGAACCTGCGGAGCCAGAGGAGCTGTCGTTGAACTCGGCGTCACGGTCCGAACCGCCGCCGGGAGAGTTGGGCGGCAAGCGCTTTTGCGCCACCTGCTCGTCCTGGTCGCCTTCGTTCATGGCCTTCTTGAAACCACGCACCGCGGTACCGAGATCATGGCCAATGCTGCCGAGTTTCTTGGTGCCGAACACAAGCGCCACGATCAACAGCACGATCAGCCAGTGCCAGATGCTAAGTGAACCCATCGCCGTTCTCCTGACGCGTGTCCTAAAGGGGCAAGCGCTTAATAATACGCCAATTTGACCCTGTTCGAAGCGCCATGGCTGCCAGGCGTGAGCGATCTGCTGCGTACGTCACGCTTCTCCAGGACCGGGGAAATTCCCGCGCGGCAAGCGTTCAGGGCGAGGCATGCACTTGCAGCCAGAAGGTCACCGGACCGTCGTTGGTCAGTGACACCTGCATGTGGGCGCCGAACTCGCCGCTGCCGACCGCCGGGTGCGCCTGCCGGGCGGTGGCCAGCAACGCCCCGTACAGCTCGCGCGCCAGTTCCGGGTTGGCCGCGGTCGAAAACCCGGGGCGGGTGCCCGATGAGGTGTCAGCCGCGAGCGTGAACTGGGGCACGAGCAGCAGGCCGCCGCCGGTGTCGCGGAGCGATCGGTTCATGCGGCCTGCCGCATCCGCGAACACGCGGTAGTCGAGCACCCGTTCGAGCAGCCGCGCGGCCTGGGCGGCGCCGTCGCCGCGCTCGATGCCGATCAGGGCAAGGAGCCCGGCGCCGATTTCACCGCAGACGCGGCCGTCGACCGTGACGCGGGCGCTCGTCACGCGCTGGATCAGGGCGATCATGCAGTGGCAAATCCGCTGGTGAATCCGTACACTTTGCCGCCATTTTACGGCGCCGCGCGCGCCCTGCTTCGGAGTCCGATTATGCCTTCGATGTCGTTTCAGTGGGCCAGGCTCGCCGCCGTCGCCGTCGCCGTCGCCCTGGCGCTGACGCTGGCCGGCACGGCGCAGGCCGCAGGCGATGCCGCGCGCGGCAAGCAGCTCGGCTACACCTGCCTGGGGTGCCACGGCATCGAGAATTACAAGAACGTGTATCCCACCTACAACGTGCCGAAGCTCGCCGGCCAGCACGTCGAGTACATCGTCGCGGCGCTGAAGAGCTACCGCGGCAAGCAGCGCTCGCACGCCACGATGTACGCGCAGGCCAGCTCGCTCAGCGACCAGGACATGGAAGACGTCGCCGCCTACCTGGCCGGCGCCGTGCTGCCGGCCGGCGCGCCGGCCCGGGGCGCTGCGCCGCAAAAGGTCAGCGAACTGTGTTCAGCCTGCCACGGCGCGAACGGCGTCGGCATCACCGGCGACTACCCGACACTCGCCGGGCAGCACGCCGACTACCTGGCGCGCGCGCTGGTCGAATACCAGAAGGGCGATCGCAAGAACCCGATCATGGCGCAGTTCGCCGGCCAGCTCTCGGCCGCCGACGTGAAGGCGATTGCCGACTACTACGCCGGCCAGAGCCCGCCGCTCAAGACCGTCGAGCGGCCGAGCTTCAAGTAGCGCCGACGCGCAGGCGCAGGAACTGCGCGATCACGCGCTGCGCGATCGACTGCTCCTCCTCGCCGCCGAGGCTCCCGCCGAGTTCGCGCGGCGCGACCAGCCAGCTCTCGACGCCGGCACTGCGCAGCCGCCACAACAACTGCTCGGCCGCGCCGGCATCGAGCGCCTCGTGCAGCAGGCCCCGCACCACCAGCACCGGCGCACGGAGCGAGCTGAGTTGCGCGACGCTCGCTGCCCCGTCGATGTCGACCGCGCCGCGCAGCCGGTCGCCATACAGCCCGAGCGCGGTCAGCGCCAGCGTGCCGCCACTGCCGCGGCCCTGCACGACGACGCGGTCGCGCCGCAGGTCCGGCTGCGCACCGAGCCAGGCGAGCAGCGCGCCCATGTCGAACGCACCGGCTTCGCCGGCGCGCACGCCGGGCATCAGCACCGCGAGCTTCAGCTCGTTGACGCAGTACTGCACGAACGGATCGAGCTGCGCGCGCGCCTGCAGTCCCTCATCGCCGAGCATGATCACCACCGGCCACGGGCCGGCACTGCGCGGGCGATACAGCAGCATCGTCAGCATGCGCTGGCGGCCGGAGGCCACGCGATCCCAGGTCGGGAAGCGCACCGTCTGCGGCGCGACCAGCTGCGCGGCGCTGAACTCGCCCATCTGGCTGACCGTCCAGCGCGCGCTGGCGTTGGCCGCGAGGTCGTGCACGTACACGTCGCGCGGCGCGGCGCTCGGCGCGAGCTCGATCGCGAGCCGCGCACCGGCGCGATCGAAGCGCAGCGCGTCGACGGCGCCGGGCGGTAGCGCGGACAGCGTCGTGAGCAGCCCGCTCTGCAGGTCGAGCAGGGCGACGCGCGAGTAGCCGAATTCATTCCAGCTCAACGCGACGCTGCGGTTGTTACTGCTGGCGTCGAAATGCCCGATGTCGAGGTCGGGCGCCAGCACTTCGTTCGTGTTGGCGTAGAAATCGACATAGTGCAATTGCGGATGATCGCTGCCGCGATCGCCGATGAAGAACACGCCGCGCCCGTCGGCGCGCAGGCGCGCCTCGCCGATGCGGCCGTAGCCCGGCGTGCGCTCGCCCGGCGCGTCGATGCGCCGCGAGCTGCCCGCGGTCAGGTCGACGAGCAGCAGTTCATCGCCGCCACCGCTCAAGGTGTGGCGCACCAGCAGCGAGCGATCGGCGCTGGTCCACTCGAGTACTTGCCACTGGCCATCGCCGCCGGCCGCCGCGAGCCGCGGCGCCGCCGCCGGCGTCGTGGTGTCGAGCACGTACAGGTTGGTGCCGGGCGTCTCCGGCAGGCTCGCGCTGAAGGCGAGCTGGTGGCCGTCGTGCGCCCAGGCCGGCGTGCCCGGATGCGCGCTGGCGCTTACCACCTCGCGCCATTCGCCGCTGGCGAGCGAGTCGAGGTACAGCGCCTCGCCGCCATGCCCCGGCGCATCGCCTAAGAAGGCCAGCGCGTCGGTGTGGAACGCCTGCGCGCGCGCGCCATTCATCGCACGGCCCGGCGCACCGATCGTCTCGCTCGAGGCGGCACTGCCGCTCGCCGCGCTGTTGCCGCGCAGGCGCACGAGCTGGTCGTGGCCCTGCAAGCGCACCGCGACCAGCAACGCGCCATCGCTCTGCCAGTCGAGCAGCCGCGCCTCGCTCCCGCCGCGATAGCGCTCGAGGCTCGCGCTGCCCGCAGCGCTGATCGCCGGCACGCCATCGAGCACGACGCCATCCTGCACGCTGCGCGCCGCCCAGGCCGGCGCCAGCACCAGCAGCGCCGCGAGCATGGCCAGTCGCGCGCCCAGGCGCGCTCGCGCGCGCGCGTCGTTCGGTCGGCGCATCTTTGCTATCGTCCTCATCCGGGCCAGGAACTGGCGGGTATTGTGCCCGCGACGGCGTTTTAGGCAACCCATGCAGGCAGCGGAATCGGCGGACTTGCGCGAGCGCGCGCTGCGGCTCGGCGTCACGCTCACGCCGGGGATGGCCGCGCAGCTGCTGCGCCTGCTCGATGAACTCGCGCAGTGGAATCGTGCCTACAACCTGACCGCCATCATCGAACGCGAAGCGATGATCGCCGGCCATCTGCTCGACAGCCTCGCGGCGAGCGGCGACCTGGCCGGCACGCGCATCGCCGATGTCGGCACCGGCGCCGGATTCCCCGGACTCCCGCTCGCGATCGTGCACCCGGAGCGGCATTTCACGCTGATCGACGGCACCGCGAAGAAAGTGCGCTTCGTCGCGCACGCCGCCCGCGCGCTGGGCCTAGCCAACGTCGAGGCCGTGCAGGCGCGCGCCGAGGAGCTGCGGCCGGCGCAGCCCTTCGACACGATCCTCGCGCGCGCGGTCGCGAGCCTGCCCGAACTCGCCGCCCTCGCCCGGCCGCTTAGCGCTCCCGGCACGCTGCTCGTGGCCTACAAGGGGCAACGCCCCGAGGCTGAAATCGCGGCACTTCCGCCCGACTGGAGGCTGGTCGGCGTGCGGCCGGTGCAGGTGCCCGGGCTCGCGGCGGAAAGATGCCTCGTGACGCTGCGCCTGTCCTAAACTAAAGCCTCATGAAACGCGTCATCGCAGTGGCCAACCAGAAGGGCGGCGTCGGCAAGACGACGACGGCGGTCAATCTCGCCGCCTCGCTCGCGGCGACGCGCCGCCAGGTGCTGCTGGTCGACCTGGATCCGCAGGGCAATGCGACCACCGGTTGCGGCGTCGACAAGTCGCAGCTCACGCGCGGCACGCTCGAGGTGCTGCTCGGCGAATGCACCGCCGCGGAGGCGATCCTGCCGCTGGCCAGCGCCGGCATGGCGCTGTTGCCGGCGAACCAGGACCTGACCGCCGCCGAAGTGCGCCTGCTCGCGGTGCCGCAAGGGCGCGAAACCCGCCTGCGCGAAGCGCTGCGGCCGGTGCGCGGCGGATACGACGTGGTGCTGATCGACTGCCCGCCCTCGCTGAATATCCTCACGGTGAACGCGCTGGTCGCGGCCGACAGCGTGCTGATTCCGATGCAGTGCGAGTTCTACGCGCTCGAAGGGCTCTCCGCGCTGGTGTCGACGATCGAGCAGATCCGCGCGGCCGCGAATCCGCAGCTCGAGATCGAAGGGATACTGCGCACCATGTACGACCCGCGCAATAACCTCGCGATCGCGGTCGGCGCGCAGCTCACCGAACACTTCGGCGACAAGGTGTTCCGCACCGTCGTGCCGCGCAACGTGCGGCTCGCCGAGGCGCCCTCGTTCGGGCGCCCCGCGCTCGTGCACGACAAGGATTCGCGCGGCGCACTCGCCTACCTCGCGCTCGCTGGCGAAATGCTGCGGCGGGAAGACGTGCTGCAGCCGGCGGTCGGCACATGAACCGAGCCGGCGCATGAGCCAGAAGAAACCCACGCTTGGCCGCGGACTCGCCGACCTGCTCGGCCAGGCGCGCGCGACGCCGCCGGTTCCGGCCAGCGGCGCGACGGCGGGCGGCGCAGGCGCCGCGGGCCTGCCGCGCGGCGATCAGCTGACCAGGCTCCCGGTCGAGTTGCTGCAGCGCGGCCGCTACCAGCCGCGCGCCGACCTGCGCGAGGACACGCTCGGCGAGCTCGCCGATTCGATCAGGCGGCAGGGCGTGATCCAGCCGATTTTGGTACGGCCCATCGGCCCGGCCGGCGGTGCGGGCGGCGGCGCTGCGGGCGGGGCTGCCGAGCAGCACTACGAGATCATTGCCGGCGAGCGCCGCTGGCGCGCCGCGCAGCTCGCTGGCCTCACCGAGGTGCCGGCCATCATCCGCACGGTGCCCGACGAGGCCGCCGTCGCGATGGCGCTGATCGAGAACATCCAGCGCGAGGACCTGAACCCACTCGAGGAGGCCCGCGCCTTCGAGAGGCTGATCGCCGAGTTCGGCCTGACCCACCAGCAGGTGGCCGAGGCCGTGGGACGATCGCGCGCGGCGGTCAGCAACCTGTTGCGCCTGATCGAGCTGGCGCCCGAGGTGGGCGAGCTGGTGGAGCAGCGCCAGCTCGACATGGGCCATGCCCGCGCGCTACTTGGGCTCGAAAATCGTCGAAAACAGGTCGAACTTGCGCTATTGGTGGTGAAAAAGGGTCTATCTGTACGCGAAACCGAGGCGCTGGTGCGCCGCTTGAGCCAGCCGGCCGCCAAGGGCCAGGGCGCGGCCGGCGAAAGCGGGCCCGGTGGCCGGGGCCGCGATCCAAACGTCGAACGCCTCGAGCACGAACTGATGGAAAAACTCGGTGCGACGGTGCAGATCCAGCACACGGCCAAGGGCGGCGGCAAGCTCGTCGTGGCTTACCATAGCCTCGACGAACTCGACGGAATCCTCGCGCATATCAACTAGTTTCCCGGCGTGCGCGGGCACTGATCTGCTGCCGCCAAACCTTGAAAAATCGACGCGCGTCGATCGACCGTTCATTTGTTGAAGACCCGCACCGTCGTCTCTATAATCGCGCCCGCTTAAACCGCGCCGGCTTGCGCTGACAATGGAATAAGCATACCGGCACAGCTCGCGGGGCCATTCGGGCGCCGGACGAGCCGCAGCCCCAGGCGTCCGGAGATCGCGAATGTCGAGCAGCAGCGGGGATCTCAGAACGCTGTACTCGAAAGCGCTCCTGTGGCAGGTCGCCGTGGGCATTGCCGTGGCGCTGGTCTTCAGCGCGCCTTGGGGAACTTACGCTGGGCTGTCAGCGCTGGTCGGCGCGGGCATCGGGGTGGTTGCCAACCTCTACATGGCGCGCAAGGCGCTCGTGCCAGAGCGGACGGCTCCGGCCGCGCTGCGCCGGCTGATCGTCGGCCAGGTCGTCAAGGTCGTCGTGACGATCGGCTTGTTCATGGCGGCCAGCCGCTTGCCACATATCGTGTGGCCGGCGCTGCTGGGCGCATACGTAGTGACACTGTTGGTTTACTGGCTGCTGCCTGCGACCATGTCGAGCGCAAGGAACTAGTATTGAAATGGCCGCTGAACTAGCCGAATCGCCGAGCGACTACGTCAATCACCACATGACCCACCTGCGCGTGGGGCATGGCTTCTGGACCTTCCACGTCGACACGCTGGTGATGTCCGCTGCCCTGGCGGCCTTCGTTGCCTGGCTGCTGTGGCTGGCGGCGCGTCGCGCCAGCAATGCCCGGCATCCGACCGGCGTCGTGGCCTTCGTCGAATTCGTCTACGAGTGGATCGACACCGAAGTCAGCGCGATCTACCACGGCAACCGCAAGTTCCTCACGGCATTGGCCGTCACGCTGTTCACGTGGATCGTGGCGATGAACACGATGGACCTGCTGCCGCTGGATGCACCCAGCAAGCTGGCCGGGTCGCTCGGCGCGCCGTTCTGGCGCGTGCTGCCCACCGCGGATATCAATGGCACCGCGGCGATGGCCGTGTTCGTGCTGATCCTGGTGGTCGCGGCCGGCGTGCGCTCCAAGGGCGCCGGCGGCTACCTGCACGAATGGATCGCGGCGCCGTTCGGTTCGAATCCGCTGCTGTGGATTCCGAACGCGATCCTGAACCTCATCGAGCTGGTGGCCAAGCCGGTGTCGCTGGCCATGCGACTGTTCGGCAACATGTTCGCCGGCGAGCTGATCTTCATGCTGATTGCGCTGCTGGGCCTCAGCGTCTCGCACGTCACCGGCAAGGGCCTGGTGCTGATCGCGGCGCAGGTATTGCTGGGCAGCGTGTGGGCCGTGTTCCACATTTTGATCGTGTTACTGCAAGCCTTCATCTTCATGGTATTGCCGATCGTCTATATCGCAATGGCCGAAGAGCATCATTGATCCTGGACAGTCATTTTTCACTTTTTAGATAGCAACGAGGAGTATTCAAGCAATGGACGCCCACACCCTTATCCAAGGATGCACGGCCCTGGCGATCGGACTCATCATCGGCCTCGGCGCCGCCGGCGCCTGCATCGGTATCGGCATCATGGCATCCAAGTTCCTCGAGGCCGGCGCCCGCCAGCCTGAACTGGTGCCGATGCTGCAGACCAAGATGTTCCTGGCCATGGGCCTGATCGACGCGGCCTTCCTGATCGGCGTCGGCCTGGCGATGTTCTTTGCCTATGCGAATCCGCTGCTGTCCGGGCACTGATAGCCACAACGCGATTCCTGCACGGTAGGGAGAGACAGGCATGCTCGACATCAATGGCACGTTCATTGGGCAGTTGCTCGTACTGCTCGTGCTGCTGTGGTTCATCTACAAGGTCGTGGTTCCGATGCTGGCCACCAAGATCGAGGAGCGCCAGCAGAAGATCGCCAACGGCCTGGCTGCGGCAGAGCGCGGGCAGAAGGACCTGTTGAGCGCCGAAGCCCGCGTGGAAGAGCTCGTGAAGGCTGCGCGGCAACGCGCGCTGGCGATAGAGCAGCAGGCGCAGGTGCGGGCCAACGAGACCATCGATGCGGCCAAGCAGACCGCGCAGAACGAAGCGGCGCGCCTGCTCGAGGCCGCGCAGGCGCAGGTGGCGCTCGACACGCAGAAGGCGCGCGATGCGCTGCGCAGCCAGGTCGCCGCGCTCGCGGTCAGCGGGGCGGAGAAGATCATCGGCCGCGAGATCGACGCCAAGGCGCACACGCAGCTGCTCGATTCGCTCGCGGCGAACCTGTAAGGGCGACGCATGGCCGAACGTCTCACCATCGCTCGTCCCTACGCCAAGGCGGTGTTCGCGCTCGCCCGCGCGGACAAGCGCCTGCCGCAGTGGTCCGAAGCGCTGCGCGTCGCCGCGACCGTGGTCGCCGATGCGCGCGTCGCGCCGCTCCTCGGCAATCCCGCGATCAGCGCCGAGCA
>JAFEDW010000390.1 GCA_018241455.1 Pseudomonadota bacterium
ATCGAGGTACCCGCCGACATTCTGGATGATGTTGTACGGCGTGTTGCGCCAGCTGCCAATCGTCGCGACGCCATAGGGCAATGCCATGCCATCGAGCGCCGTGCCGAATGCGCTCTCGACCACTTCGAGCGAGGTGCGCATGGTGGCATCGAGCTGCGCTTCCTTGAATGCGCGCACGCGCTTCAGGCTCGCGGCGAGGAACACGCGCTGCCTGTCGACACCGGCGGCCGAGCGATCGTCGAGCCGGCTGCGCAACGCGGCATGCTCGCCCGTGTCGACGCCGAGTTCGGTGGCCCTGCCGGGATCGAACTCGAGCAGGCCCCAGGCGAGCTCATCGAGCAACGCGCGGGCAGAATCGGACGCCGGCAAGGCGGATGTTGCAGCGGTCGCAATCGCTGCGCGCCCGCGACCGACCGCCAGAGCGGCGACGAGGCCCGCGAGGATTTCGCGCCGGGAGACGGAAGCACTCATTGCGAAAGTCTACACCACCTTGGCGACCGCAGATTAGGGGCTCTGATAAACCACTCGCAACTTTTCGTCCGGGATGAGTACCGACACTTCCGGCCGCAATCGCAGGAGCGAGCGCAATGAGCCGTGCGTGACGGCGATCAACGCCTCGGCAACGGCAGTGGGGTTCAGCTCCGGTCTTTCCAGGAGCCAGTTGGAGATTAGTGCGATCTGCGCTTCGGCGAGCTGCAGGGCGGCCATCGCGGATGGCAGTAGACCGCGCGCGTGCGTGTGCCGCACGACCTTCGTCAAACGCGGCTCCATCATTTCCGCCAATCGCTTCACCCAGATGCGGCGAATGGGCTCGCGGAAAAACGACGCGCCACGGGTTCGCTGCTGATGAAAATGCGCAAGCTGCGGAAGCAGCATTTCAATGGTGACGTCGCCTCCCACGATCAGGCACAGGATGGCCGAGGGCCTGGCAATGCTTTCCCGCAGCAGGTCACCTTTACTCTTGTAGTGCAGGTAGAAGGTGGAACGCCCGACATTGGCGCGTCTCGCTATGTCCTCCACGCTCACTCCATCGTAACCGCGCGACATGAGCTCGCTTACGAACGCGGACAAGAGTGCCTGCCGAGTTCGTGCGGTGCGACGGTCTGGTTTCGTTGGTGCCATGTGCTTCAAGTTCGACTGACCCGGACAACAGCATAGTGTGCCTGTCACAGGCACATGGGCGCGTAATACCGGACAAACTGCCGATAGTGTCCAATACCGGACAAAGCATCGACAGGCGCCAGCAACGCACGAATTGCAGCTGGTACGATCGTTCCGGCTGCAAGTCCAAAATCCCGTGCACGATGATGCCCGAAACCGATCTGTCTCGGGCCAACGATTCCTGGCGACGATCTAAGGAAGGGCATGAGTTATGCCAACAACTGACACCACTGTGCAAGCAACGCAATTCTCCGGGCGCGTTCCCGGATGGCTGCTGATCGTTAGTGGCATTGCAATGATCGTATTGCTTGCCATGCATCCGAACGGGAACGCCAGGGATTTTGCGGCCGTCCTTCAGGAAGAAGCTGCAAACCGCGGCGTGGACGCGATCGTCCATGGCGGACTCATCGTCGTCATGGCGATACAGATGGCTTGCTACGCAGTCTTCTCGCTGCGGTATGGTCCCCCGGCGAACGCAAGCATTGCCGGGCTGGTCTTGTTCTGCCTTGGGGCAACACTGCTGGCGGGTTCTGCGCTGATCGACGGTTTGGTGCTGCCCGCTATTGCCGCCCGATATGCCGCAATTCCGGCTCGGCTGGAAGCAGCGCGGACTTTGTACGTTTTCGGCGCAACGATGATTTCTTTTCTCATGCCCTTGGGCATCGGGTTTCAGTCGCTGGGCATCCTCGCGTGGAGTTGGCACGGTCTGCGAATCAAGGGCCGGGCCCTGCGGGTCGTTGGATTGCTCATTGGCCTTGTCGCCCTGGTCGCCGCTGCCACCGTGTTATCCGGAATGAATCCAATGACCCTGATGTTGGGCATAG
>JAFEDW010000391.1 GCA_018241455.1 Pseudomonadota bacterium
GTACGGCGAGATCGGCACCTACCGCTCCGCCAAGCAGGGTGCGACCAACGCGCTGACCGGCGCGGCCGGGCCGCTCGATGGCACGAGCTCGAACGTCATATCGGGCGGCGCGCCCTATTACCGGCTCGCCTACGAGTACATGTGGGGGCGCAATTCGCTGTCGGTGGGCGTCTACGGCGCGACATTCAAGTTGCTGCCGGGCGCGGACGGACCAGGAACGCTCAGCGGCCCGGCCAATGAGTTCCGCGACAATGCAGAGGACTTCCAGTACCAGTTCATCGGCGACCAGCACCTGTTCACCCTTGCCGGCACGCACATCCGCGAGAAGATGACGCTGAACGCAAGCTTCGGCGACGGGCTCGGGGCCGACAACCTGCACAACGACCTGACGACGACGCGCCTGACCGGCACCTACTACTACCAGCGCAAGTACGGCGCGACGCTCGGCCTCTTCTCGACCACCGGGAGTTTCGATGCGCAGTTGTACGCCGCGGGTGATGCACCTGGCGTCATCACCAGCGCCAACGGCCTGCCCGACACCAAGGGCTGGATGGCGGAACTGAGCTACATGCCCTGGCTCAACACGCGCATTTCGCTGCAGGACACGCAGTACACGAAATTCAATGGCGGCGGCACCAACTACGACGGCTTCGGCCGCAACGCCAGCGACAACAATTCGCTCTACCTGCTGGTCTGGTTCAATTACTGAGGCGCATGCATATGAAAATCCTCATGACGACTGTCGGCGCCGTGGCTGCGTTGCTGCTGGCACAGACGAGCGGAGCAGCCGACGAGATCTCCGCGGACGCGCGCCTCGCCGCGCAGCACGTGGCGGTCATGACCTGCGCCACCTGCCACGGGCCACAGGGCCGCAGCATCGTGCCGAAATTCCCGGCGCTGGCGGGCCAGCATCCGAAGTACCTCGCCGCGCAGTTGCAGGCCTTCAAGGCGCAGACTCGCGGCGATCCGGATGCGCTCGGCTACATGTGGGGCATGGCCGCGCCGTTGAGCGACGAGATGATCTCGGCGCTCGCCGCCTACTACGGCGCACAGACGCCCGCTGCCGGCTCTGCCGGCGACGCCGGCGCGATCGCGCGCGGCGCGGACATCTACGCCAACGGGGTGGCGGCGGAAGGGATTCCGCCGTGCATCGCCTGCCACGGCCCGGGCGCCGTGGGCACCGGTGAATATCCGCGGCTGGCCGGCCAGCATGCCCAGTACCTGCTCAAGCAATTGCGCTCGTTCCAGAACAACATGCGCAACGTCGCCGTGATGCACGGCGTCGCGCAGGACCTGAAGGCCAGCGAGATGGAGGCGGTTGCCGCCTACCTGCAATCGCTCCGTTAGCTGGCAGCGCGCGCGGGAGTCGGCTATCGCGCTGCCGCTCGAGCGTCGACGTTCCAGCCTTGCACTGCCACGTGCGCCGGGGCGCCGCCCAGGTCCGCCGTGCGGTAGGACGCCGACAGTTCGCGCTTCTCGCCGGGCAGCAGCGAGATGTAGTTGTCCTGCCAGATGACCGGCAGCACCTCGTCGCCGCCCGGACCCTTGGACAGCTTCAGCCGGACGAAGAACGCCACGCTCTTCGACGGATTTTCCACGACCACGTGCGTGACCGACTGGTCGCCGTCACGCGCGGTGGTCGATCTGACGAGCAGTTTCACCTTCGGCAGTTGCGCCAGTGATGTGAAATCCGCGAACGACTTCGTCGGCGTGGTCCACCAGGTGGATTTGGGCCAGTCGAGCGTCTCGGCATGCGTCGAGAGCCAGTAGAAGTTCGAGCCAACCAGTTTGCCGTCCGCATCAACCACGCGCAGATCGAGGAAATAGGCGGGCGTCAGGCCCTCGACGTGCGGCAGCTTCAGCACCCGCGCCGTGCTGTCGGCGGGCGCGTCGACCGTGACCTCGTGCGAGTACTTCACCACCGCGTTCGAATCGAGCACCGTCGCCGATACGCGCAGGCCCTTTACGTCCG
>JAFEDW010000392.1 GCA_018241455.1 Pseudomonadota bacterium
CGGGTCGGTGCGCAACTTATGCCAGGCACCCGACAGCGTCATGATGCCGTTGATCATGCCGCCCCAGGACGGCGCCAGCAGCATCAGGCTGAACACCATGCCGAGCGACTGCGCCCAGTCGGGCAGCGTCGTGTAGTGCAGGTGGTGCGGGCCGGCCCACATGTAGATCGAGATCAGCGACCAGAAGTGCACGACCGACAGGCGGTACGAATACACCGGCCGGCCCGCCTGCTTCGGCACGAAGTAATACATCATGCCGAGGAAGCCGGCGGTCAGGAAGAAGCCCACCGCGTTGTGCCCGTACCACCACTGCACCATCGCATCGACGGTGCCCGCGTAGACCGGGTATGACTTCGTCAGCGTCACCGGAATCTCGGCGCTGTTGACGATGTGCAGCACCGCGACGGTGATGATGAACGCGGCGAAGAACCAGTTCGCGACGTAGATGTGCTTGACGCGGCGGATCGCCAGCGTGCCGATGAACACGTACGCGTACACGACCCACACGATCGCAATCAGGATGTCGATCGGCCACTCGAGCTCGGCGTATTCCTTGCTGGTCGTGATGCCAAGCGGTAACGTGACCGCCGCGAGCAGGATGACGAGCTGCCAGCCCCAGAACGTGAACGCCGCGAGCTTGTCGGAGATCAGGCGCACGTGGCAGGTGCGCTGCACGATGTAGTACGAGGTGGCGAACAGCGCCGAACCGCCGAAGGCGAAGATGACCGCGTTGGTGTGGAGCGGGCGCAGCCGGCTGTAGGTGAGCCAGGGCGTATCGAAATTGAGCGCCGGCCAGATCAGCTGCGCCGCCAGCAGCAGTCCCACCGTCATGCCCACCACGCCCCAGACGATCGTCATCAGCGCGAACTGGCGCACCACGCGGTCGTTGTAGGTCGCGCCGGGCAGCGTGCCTTCGGTTGCTTCGGTCATCGGTGCAGATCTCCGGCGCTTGATGATGGATAGTTCGTGCGCGAGCCGGCGAAATGATCCGCGAAGGCTGTGCCTGCGCGAATCCGTAGGTACACTTAGGCGCGATCGCCGCCGTTACGTACAAACCACGATTGACCATGAGTGCCTCGAAGCCGCCGGTGCAGAAGATTCGCAGCCCCCTGGCCGAGGCGCGCCGCGTGGTCGTCAAGGTCGGCTCGGCGTTGCTCGTCGATGCGCGCAGCGGCCGGCTGAACCGCGCGTGGCTCGAGACGCTGGTCGAAGACCTGCTGCGCCTGCGGCGGCGCGGCCAGCAACTGATCCTGGTGTCATCCGGCGCCATCGCGCTCGGGCGCCGCCATCTCGGCTTGCCTGCCGGCGCGCTGCGGCTCGAGGACAGCCAGGCGGCCGCGGCCGTCGGCCAGATCCGCCTGGCGCACGCCTACAAGGAATTGCTCGAAGCACACCAGGTGACGGTGGCGCAGGTGCTGCTGACGCTCGAGGACAGTGAACAGCGCGGCCGCTACCTGAACGCCCGCGCGACGCTCGAATCGCTGCTGGCGCATGGCGCGATCCCGGTCATCAACGAGAACGATACGGTCGCGACGGCCGAGATCCGCTATGGCGACAACGATCGGTTGGCGGCGCGCGTCGCGCAGATGACCTGCGCCGATTGCCTGGTGCTGCTTTCCGATATCGACGGCCTCTACACCGCCGATCCGAACCTCGACGGCAACGCCCGTTTCATCGAACGCGTGGCGCAGATCACCCCTGCGATCGAGGCGATGGCGGGCGGCTCGGCCTCGAACGTGGGTTCGGGCGGCATGGCGACCAAGATCGCCGCGGCCCGCATCGCGGTGGGGGCCGGCTGCCACCTGTGCATCGCGCACGGCAGCCACCGGCATCCGCTCAAGCGCATCGAGTCCGGGGCGCGCTGCACCTGGTTCCTGCCGGCCTCGACGCCGGTCGCCGCGCGCAAGCAGTGGATCGCCGGCACGCTGCGGCCGGCCGGCGCCGTGGCCTCGGCCGCGCGCTGTACGAATC
>JAFEDW010000393.1 GCA_018241455.1 Pseudomonadota bacterium
CGGCGCGCTCGGCGACCACGCTGCGGCGCACGTTGAGCTTGCGGATGGGAACCAGGATGCGGCGAAATCTGTACATGACCACCTCGGCCAATTCAGCGAACCGCCAATGCGCATACACTCCCGCATCACCGGCCGGACGGGCATCCGTAGAAATGCGTATCGAACCCGAGTACTCAGAGCGCGTGGCCGCGCAGCGTCACCGATTTCACCAGCACCCACAGCGCCTGCCCGACGTGTAGTTGCAGTTCCTGCGCGGCCGCCGCCGTGACACGCGCCAGCAGCTGCGCGCCGCCCACATCGACGCGCACCAGCAGGTTGTGCGGGGAATCGGCGGCCAGCTCCAGGATCGAACCACGCAGCTGATTGCGAACGCTCAGCGCCCTTGGCTGCTCCGTGGCCAGGATCAGGTCGCGCGCCAGCAGCTGCAGCCGCACGGTGTCCCCCGACCGCAGCCCTGCGCCCGGCACCAGCAGCCATCCGTCGCCGACGCGGACGCGCGCCAGGTTCGAGGCGGCATCACGGGAATCCACGCGGCCCTCGATGACCGCGCCGGTGCCGTCGACGCCCAGCAGAGCGCGTAACCCGGGCCCGAGGCTCAGGGTCGGCAGGTCGCCCTGCGCCAGCACGCGTCCCGATTCAACCAGCACGACATGCGTGGCGAGACGCACGACGTCCTCGAACAAGTGGGTCACGAGGATCATCGGCAGCGCGAGCTCGTCGCGCAGTCGTTCGAAGTAGGGCAACAGTTCGCTGCGTTTCGCCACATCGATGGCCGACAGCGGCTCATCGAGCAACAGCAATCGAGGCTGCGACAGCAGCGCGCGTCCGAGCGCAACGCGCTGGCGTTCGCCACCGGAGAGCTGCCAGGTGCGCCGCTGCAGCAGCGCTCCAAGCCCGAGCAGCTCCACGATGCGCGTGAACTGGATGCGCACCGCCGCGGCGCGCGCGCGGCGCAGCCCGTACTCGAGGTTGCCGCTGACGGTCAGGTGCGGGAACAGCCGCAGGTCCTGGAAGACGTAACCGATGCCGCGCACCGGCGCTGGTACATCGACGCGCTGCGCGGAATCATAAAGGCGTTCGCCGTCCAGTTCGATGGAACCGGAGTCAGGCTTGGCCAGCCCCGCGAGCAGGTGCATCAGGGTGGACTTGCCGGCACCGGAGGGTCCGAACAGCGCCGTGATGCCTGGTGAGGGCGCGTCGAAGCGGGCGTCGATGCTGAAATCGCCACGCCGTAGCTGCAACTGCACCTCGAGCACCGCTCAGCGCCCCGGCCGGTGGCGCAGGCTGCGCGCCAGCAGCTCGGCGGCGAACAAGCCGGCGAGACCGAGCGCGAAGCTGAGCAGCGCGATGCGCGCCGCGGCGGCGTCGCCGCCCGGTGTTTGCAGCGCCGAATACAACGCTATCGGCAGCGTACGGGTTTCGCCGGGCACGTTGCCGGCAAACGTGATGACCGCGCCGAATTCCCCGAGGCTGGCGACGAACGCGGTCACCGCGCCCGCGAGTATGCCCGGCGCCATCAACGGCAGCGTGATGCTGAAGAATCGATCCAGCGGGCCGGCACCGAGCGTGCGAGCGGCTTCCTCGAGGCCGCGGTCGACATTTTCCAGCGCGACGCGGATCGTGCGCACCATCAGCGGGAAGGCCATCACCGCCGTGGCCAGCGCGGCGCCCGCGGTCGTGAAGGCCAGGCGGATGCCAAACTGCGCGTACAGCCAGTGGCCGATGGGTCCGCGAATGCCGAACAGCAGCAGCAGCACGTAGCCGATCATGACCGGGGGCAGTACCATCGGCAGGTGGACGAAGGCGTCGAGCAGCGCCCGTCCCGAGAATCGCCGGCGCGTCAGCAGCCACGCGACCGCGATGGCCAGCGGCAGGCTGCACAGCACGCTGCGCAGCGCTACCTGCAGGCTCAAGCTGAGGGCTTCGATTTCGGCCTCGCTCATGCGCGGCA
>JAFEDW010000394.1 GCA_018241455.1 Pseudomonadota bacterium
AGTTCCTTGGCCTGCTGCCAGAATGCGCCCACCGTCCAGCGCCAGCGAGCGTTGTCGTCGGTCGACTGCCAGCGGACTTCCTGTGCCCAGCTGCGTTGCTGGTTGGTCATCTTGTTGGGTGACTGGTAGTCGGTGAACCCTGCCGGCAGGTGGATGCCATTGCCGTCGATCAGCGGGTACCAGTCGCAAGGCATTTCAGTCGCCACCGAACTCGCTCCGCATCCCAGTCCGCCGGTAGCCGGATTGTCCGGCCAGCCGAAGGCCTGGTAGAAGTTCAGGTCATACACGGTGCCGAGATAGGCCGTTTCCTCGTTGCGGGAATAATACGAGGTGTTGGAAATGATCTGGCTGTGCGCCAGGTTCCATTCCAGCTTCAGCGCGGGCAGGTAGTAACTGTCGGGTACCGGCAGCCGTTCGGGCGATGCGTTGTTGAACTGGCCGGCGCTCGGGTTCGAATACGCCGGCCAGTAGGTCGACTCGTCGTGCCGGTTGCTCTTCTGGTAGATGATGCTCGGCGTAACGGTGAAACTGGCGGTCGGCTGCCAGATCGCCGCCAGCCGCAGCGCATATTCATCCGCGTAGTTCGCCGACCGTTCGGTGACCGCACGCGTCGTCGGATCGACGCGGTCGATCCAGCCACCGTCCTTGCGATACCAGGCGCTGGCGCGTACGCCGAGCGTGCCGTCGATGAGCGCCGCGCCGTGCGCCACGCCCAGCTCATAGCTCGGATCGCCGCCCGACGTGGTGGACAATTCGCTGCGCACGTAGGTGCTCGAGCCGGTCAGTTTTGGCGCGGTCATGATGTAGCGCACCGTGCCGCCTTCGGAGCCGGCGCCGAACAGCGTGCCCTGCGGGCCGCGCAGCACCTCGACGCGATCGAGGTCGAAGGCCTTCGGCAGCGTGTCGTCCGGATTGAAGCCGACACTGCGCATCTGGATGGGCGTGTCGTCGATGTAGATGCCGGTCGTGCCGGCGCCGCCCGATGAGGAAATGCCGCGGATGGAAATCGCATTGGTGATCGAGTTGTCGATCGTGACGCCGGGCGTGAAGCGGGCGATGTCCTGGAAATCCTTCATGCCGCGCGCATCGAGCGACTCCTGGTTGATCGCCGTGACGCTGATCGGCACCTTGCTGAGCGCCTCGGAACGGCGCGTCGCCGTGACGACGATTTCCTCGAGGTCGCTTGCGCCTGCCTGTGCCGCGGTTTGCGCCTGCGCGGGGCCGGCGTGCCCGATTGCGAGAGCCAATGCAGCCGCGGCCGCACCCAGCATGCCGGTGCCGTGAACCGTCTGACGATGCGTAATCATGATGGACTCCCCTGCACTATGATTGCAGCACGATGGCTGCGTTGGCGTTCCAGCTGACGTAGACCTCATCGCTCCAGTCGATCGACCACTCCGACGTGCGCTGCTCGTTCTTGCCGAGCACCGTCAGTATCTTGCCCGCCGGCGTGCGGATGCGATACGTGGAGCGATTGCCCAGGTAGCCGAGCTCGGCGACCACGCCCTTCAGGCGGTTGAGCCGCTCACCGGCGGGTGATTCCTTGCTGAGGCGGATCTTCTCCGGCCGCAAAGCCACCCAGACCTGCTGGCCGACGCTGACCTTGCCGCGATCGTCCACCAGGATCTCGCCGCCCGCCTCCGCGCTGTGCACGCGGATCTGGCCGGCGTCGACACCGGTGACGGTGCCTTCGAAGAAATTCGTCGTGCCGATGAAGTCCGCGATGAAGCGCGTCTGCGGAAATTCGTAGATTTCCGCCGGCGTGCCCACCTGGATGACCTTGCCGTGATCCATTACCGCGATGCGCGTCGCCAGCGCCATCGCCTCGTCCTGGTCGTGCGTGACGAAGATGAACGTGGTGCCGACCTTGTACTGGATGTTCATCAACTCGAACTGCGTCTGTTCGCGCAGCTTCTTGTCCAGCGCGCTGAGCGGCTCGTCGAGCAGCAG
>JAFEDW010000395.1 GCA_018241455.1 Pseudomonadota bacterium
TCCTGCGCATGGGCGGCGATGTGCGCGCCAGCGTCACGCGCAGCGAGGTGCCCGGCAGCGCCGCGCAGGACCAGCACCAGCTCGATCAGCTGCGACTCTACGCCGATGTGGCATTGATTCCGCAGCGGCTCGGCATCTATGTCGATGAGAAAGTCGCGCCCGGCGATCGCCAGGAATTCGAAGGTTACATCCGCCTGAACGATGCCGCGCACGGCTGGTACATCAAGGCCGGCAAGTTCTACCTGCCGTTCGGCTGGCGCCTGCAGGACCAGACCGCATTCGTGCGCGAACTGAGCGGCATCAACATGACGACGCCCGACACCGGCGCCGAGCTGGGCATCGAGACCGGCAACTGGTCGGCGCAATTCGACTACTCGAACGACATCAACAACGCCAACGCGCGCGCGCGCCACCAGCTGACCGCGCAGCTCGTGTGGGTGCAACCGCGCTACCGGCTCGGTGCAGCCACATCGCAGATCAGCGCCACCACCGGCAATCGCAGTTCCACCGGTGTATTCGCCGGCCTGCGCACCGGGCCGGTGGCGTGGCTCGGCGAGCTCGACCTGGTGCACGATGATGGCTTTGCCGACGGTCCGCGCTCGATGCTGGCGGCGCTCGGCGAACTGGATTGGGCGCTGCGGCGCGGCCATAACCTGAAGCTCACCGCGGAAATCCAGGATCCCGATCGCGCGGTCGCGGAGGACCAGTTCACGCGCTGGAGCGTGGTGTACGAGTACACGCCGATCGCTTTCCTGCAGCTGCGCGCCGGCCTGCGGCGTTACCGCGGCATTCCGCAGAACGATTTCGAGAATCGCCAGGCCTGGTTCCTCGAGCTGCACGGCTACCTGTAGATCGCTCGCGATCAAACGGCGCGCGGCCCGTGAACCCGCGCACGCGGCGCCGGTACCTACGCTTCGCCCATCACTCAAAGCCGGGGAAGCCGTATGAACACTCGCCGTTTCACATCACACCTGACTGCATTGCTGGCCTCGACCTGCGCCATGCTGCTCGCCGCTTGCGGCGGCGGCGGATACGGCGGAGGCGGAGGCATGAGCTCACCGCCGCCGACCGTCACGATCGGCGTATCGCCCGCCAGCATCGTGCTCGGCCAGAGCGCAACGCTCACCTGGACCTCCAACAGCGGCACCACCTGCACCGCGAGCGATGGCTGGTCGGGATCGAAAACGGCGAGCGGCACCGAAGTGGTCACGCCGACCGCTGTGGGCACGGTGACCTACACGCTCACCTGCGGCGGCAACAGCTACAACGGCAATACTGCGAAATCCGCCATGCTCACGGTGACGCAGCCGAGCGCCTACTCCACCACCAACCTGGTCGGCGACACCGGCGCCGCGGGTGCGCTGACGGTGGATCCGAACCTGGTCAATCCGTGGGGCATAGCCTTCGGGCCGACCTCGCCCGCCTGGCTGGCGAACAATCACAGCGACAGCTCGACGCTCTACAACGGCAACGGCGTCGCGCAGGCGCTCGTTGTCACGGTGCCGACCGGGTTCGACCCGACGGGCATCGTGTTCAACGGCACGAGTGACTTCGTCGTCACTTCGGGCGCGAACAGCGGCGTGGCGCGCTTCATCTACGCCGGCGAAGGCGGCATGATCGCGGGCTGGTCGCCGACCGCCGATGCGACGCATGCGCTCGTCACCTACACCGCCGCGGATGGCGCGAGCTACAAGGGCCTGGCGATCGCCGCCAACGGTGCCGCCAATTTCCTCTACGCGACCGATTTCGCCAACAGCAAGGTCGACGTGTTCGATGCCACGTTCGCGAAGCAGGCCACGTCGGGCACGAGCTTCACGTTCGTCGATCCGAACCTCCCGGCCGGTTATTCGCCGTTCGGCATCCAGGCGCTGAAGACCGGCGCCGGCGGCGCGACACAGATCTATGTGACGTACGCGATGCAGCAGAACCCGCCGACCGGTGACAACGCC
>JAFEDW010000396.1 GCA_018241455.1 Pseudomonadota bacterium
GCCCCGTTGTACACGCAGGTATTTGGTTTTCGGCGGGCGGTGCTGGCGCCGCCGGATTGGCTGCGCGAGCGGCGCGTCATCAATCCCGACGCGCCCGCGGTCGAGTGGATCTATCCGCTCGGCGAAGGTGCGGCTCGCCACTGGATCATGCCCGACATCGAGTTGTCGGTATTGGATCATCCGCGCATGCCAGAAGACTTCAAGGTCGTCGCGCTCGGCGTGCACGAAGACAAGCGGCATCACTGGACCATCGACGATGCAACGCTGCCGGCTGCGCAGACCGATCTCGAGAGCGTTGCCGCCTACGTGGACGCCTTTCCCGTCAAGGGCGAGGCCTTCCATCCCAATGAAATCGCCGCCGAGATGATGGCCGAGATCATCGTCGGCGCTAAGATGCAGCACCCCGATCACGAGCTGTGGGTGAAGACGAGGCAGTGGGCTGCCCAGGCGCTGCGCTGAACCGTGGCCAGGGTGTCGCGCATGCTGCGGACCGCTGCCGGCTGTGGGCTGGTCGTCGCCGCCTACGCCGGCGCAGCGTTGGCCGCAGGCGAGGAACCGGTGCCAGCCGATCTCGTGCTGACCGAGGCCCGCATCTACACCGCCGATGCGGCGCGCAGCATGGCCGAGGCGATGGCGGTGCGCGACGGCCGCATCGTGTACGTGGGTGGCAAGGCCGGCGCGCGGGCCTTCATCGGTCCGGCGACGAAAGTCGAAGCGCTCGGCGGCCGGCTGGTGCTGCCGGGGCTCATCGATTCGCACGTGCATGCCGACGAAATGGTGCGGCTCGATGTCTGCGACCTGAAGAACCAGCCGAAATCGCTGGCCGAGATCACCGCGTTCGTGCAGGAGTGCATCCGCCACTACCATGTCGCCGCGGGCGACTGGGTGGTGGTGCGACACTGGAATTACAGCTACGGCAATCAACCCGACGCCGCGCACCCGACGCTGCGGGCGGCGCTCGACCTGGCAACGACTGCCAGCCCGGTGCATCTCGACGGCGACGACGGCCACCACAGCGCCTTCAACAGCCTGGCGCTGGCCCGCGCGCGCAATGCGGCCGGCGCCGTCGTGGGCTATACGCGCACTTCGCTGCGCGGCGACCTGCGGCAATACCAGCGGCTCGTCGGCGTCGATGTGGCCGGGGAGCCCAACGGCACCGTCAATGACGACGGGCGCAATCCGATCGACGTGCCCTCGACCTTCAGCCTCGACCTCGCCACGCTGATGAAGGATCCGGGGCGCGTGACCGCCTTGCTGAACAGCGCCGGCATCACCGGCATCCTCGATCCGCGCGTGACGCCGGAAGCGCTGGTGCTGTACGACACGCTCGAACAGCGCGGGCTGCTGAGCGTGCGCGCGCACGTTGCGCTGTACTTCGATCCCGAGTCGGTGCAGACGCCGGCGGGGCAGCCGGATTGGGATCGCATGGTGTCGACGGCAACCGCCTTGCGCGCGCGCTATGCCCACGACCCACTGATCCGTGCCGATACCGTCAAGATCTTCGCGGACGGCGACATGGAGGGCAATCCGCACGCGGTGCCGCCGACCTTGCCGCAGGTCGCGGCGCTGCAACCGTACCTGCAGCCTATCTTCACTACGGCCGCCGACGGGCGGCTGACCGTGAGCGGATACGTCGATACCGCTTCGCCGTTGTGCGTCGAGGCGCGCGCGCATCCGGAGCAATACGACACGCCCGCGGGCGCCGCGGCCTTCCTGGCGGCACATGGCTACCATCCCGGGCAGTGCACGATCTCCAGCGGCCAGCTGCAGGACGATCGCGCCGTGATCCTCGAGCTGGTGCGGCGATTTCACCAGGCGGGATTCGCGGTGCACATCCACACGATCGGCCCCGTCGCCGTGCGCACCGCAATCGATGCGATCGAGGCGGCGCGTGCGGCCGATGGCGTGGCGACGCAGCACGACGCGCTCGCGCACGTGCAGCTGGCGCA
>JAFEDW010000397.1 GCA_018241455.1 Pseudomonadota bacterium
AATATTCCCCACTGCTGCCTCCCGTAGGAGTCTGGGCCGTGTCTCAGTCCCAGTGTGGCTGGTCGTCCTCTCAGACCAGCTACGGATTGTCGCCTTGGTGAGCCGTTACCTCACCAACTAGCTAATCCGACTTCGGCTCATCTCATAGCGCGAGGTCTTGCGATCCCCCGCTTTCAACCGTGGTTCGTATGCGGCATTAGCTAACCTTTCGGTTAGTTATTCCCCACTACGAGGCAGATTCCGAAGCATTACTCACCCGTTCGCCGCTCGTCAGCACGTATTGCTACGCCTGTTACCGCTCGACTTGCATGTGTTAAGCACGCCGCCAGCGTTCAATCTGAGCCAGGATCAAACTCTTCACTTGATTGCTTTGAGCTATCAACTAAAGGAGTAATCAAAGGCCCATCGCTGGACTTTTGGTCACTCGGTCATCATGCATTCAAAAGAACACAATCGACGCGAGTCCCCACACAAATTACCTGCCAGATTTTTAAACAGCACTTCGGCCACAAGGGCCGAAGAAGGGGCCGAGAAGTATAGCCTTGCGGCTCTCCTCATCAAATACGTACACGCGCTTACGACGTCGCCGCGAGATCCGCGGCGCGTCATCTGCCGAGGGCGCGCATTATAGGGGCGGATTGGGCCCTGTCAACGCTTTGCAACAAATAAGCCTCGGGGTACGCGCCGGCGCCACCAAGACTTTGTTTTTATTGGGGTTTATGAATGGCGACGCGGGCGAAGCGCCGGGGGCCAAGCTGCAACGTGTAGCGGCGGCCCGCGCCCAAGGCCAGGGTCGGGTCGCTGGCCTTTTCCCCGTCGATGCGCACGGCCCCTTCGCCGATCTTGCGGCGGGCTTCGCCCCGGCTGGCGGCCAGGTTGACCCCGGCGCTGGTCAGCGCCGCGACCAGCGGCACCGCCTCTTCTCCCGCAGCGCAATACAGCGCGATTTCCGGCAGGTCGGTCGGCAACGCCTTGTCGGCAAAACGGCTGGTGAAATTCGCCTGCGCGCGCGCCGCCGCGTCCGCATCATGGAAGCGCGCGACGATTTCCCGCGCGAGCTCGAACTTCACGTCGCGCGGATTCCGTCCCGCGGCAATTTCCTTCCTCAGCGTGGCGATGTCGCCGAGCGGCCGGAACGACAGCAACTCGAAATAGCGCCACATCAATTCATCGGAGATGCTCATCAGCTTGCCGAACATCTCATCGGGCGCATCGGTGATGCCGATGAAATTGCCGAGCGACTTCGACATCTTGTTGACGCCATCGAGCCCTTCGAGCAGTGGCATCGTCAGCACGACCTGCGGCTCCTGGCCGTAGTGCTCCTGCAGTTGCCGGCCGACCAGCAGGTTGAATTTCTGGTCCGTTCCGCCAAGCTCTACGTCGGCACGCAGCGCGACAGAATCGTATCCCTGCACCAGCGGATACAGGAATTCATGCAGCGCGATCGGCTGGTTGGCCTTGAAGCGCTTGCTGAAATCGTCGCGCTCGAGCATGCGCGCGACCGTGTGGTGCGCGGCGATCTCGATCAGGCCGGCGGCGTTCATCGGCCCGAACCAGCGCGAGTTGAAATCGATGCGCGTCGCAGCCGGATCGAGGATCTTGTAGATCTGCTGCTCGTAGGTGCGCGCGTTGGCCTTGATCTCATCGGGCGTCAGGCGCGGGCGCGTCGCGTTGCGACCGCTCGGATCGCCGATCATGCCGGTGAAATCGCCGATCAGGAACGTGACCTCGTGGCCGAACTGCTGGAACTGGCGCAGCTTGTTGATCAGCACCGTGTGGCCGAGGTGCAGGTCGGGCGCGGTGGGATCGAACCCCGCCTTGACGCGCAACGGTTCGCCGCGGCGCAGTTTCTTCTCCAGCTCGGGAAGCGTCAGCACCTCGACAGCGCCGCGCTGCAGCTCGGCGATCTGTTCGGGGATGGGCGTGGTAATCCTTGCCATAGAT
>JAFEDW010000398.1 GCA_018241455.1 Pseudomonadota bacterium
CTATCGTTTCTTCGTCGATTCGCTGCTGCGCGCCGAGATGCCGCCAGCCGACAGTGCCGAGCTCGTCGGCCTGCGCGAGCAATTCGAGGCGGCACCGGAAGGTCCCAAGGAGCTGGTCGCCTCGGCCTCGCAGCTGCTCTCGCGCATCACGCACCTCGCCGGCCTCGTGACGATGCCGCTGGCGCCGGCCGCCACGCTGACGCAGATCGAGTTCGTCAACCTGACCGAGAACCGCGTGCTGGTGATCCTGGTGTTCAACGACCGCGAGGTGCAGAACCGCATCGTGCAGCTCGACCGGCGCTACGGGCCAGAAGAATTGCGGCGCGCCGCGAATTTCCTCAACGAGCATTGCCGCAGCCGCTCGCTCGGCGAGTTGCACGCCGAGCTGTTGCGCCAGATGAAGGAGACGCACGCCTCGATCAACCAGGTGATGCTCGATGCGATCTCGATCGCGCAGCAGGTGTGCGGCACGGGCACCGGCCAGGAGGGCATCGAATACGTGATCGCCGGCGAGACCAACCTGATGGGCCTGGCCGAGCTCTCGAGCGTCGACAAGCTCAAGCGCCTGTTCGAAGCCTTCACCGAAAAGCGTGACATCCTGCACCTGCTCGACCAGAGCCTGCGGGCCGATGGCGTGCAGATCTTCATCGGCCATGAGTCGGGCTACCAGATCCTGGACGACGTGAGCGTCATCACGGCCCCATACAGCACGGGCGAGGGCGTGGCCGGCGTGCTCGGCGTCATCGGGCCGACGCGCATGGCTTATGAGCGCGTCATTCCAATCGTCGATATCACGGCCAAGTTACTGGGTTCGGCCTTGAATTCCCGCCGCTAGCCCCAATCACCGGCGTAGCCGCGCGCGCCTGATGTGCTAAAGTACATAAGATTGTTCTCGTAACTCTATATTTTGGAATATATTATTTTGGACCCAGAACCGCAGATTGCGCCCGAGACCGATACGCCGGCCGAAGCCGCCCCCGATGAGTTGACGCGGCTTCGGGCCGAACTCGAAACCGCTCGGCAGGCGAGTGCCGCGGCGCGCGACGCGCAGCTGCGGGCGGCCGCCGAACTCGACAACGTGCGCAAGCGCGCGCAGCGCGACATCGAGAACGCCCATCGCTTCGCGCTCGAGCGTTTCGCCGGCGAATTGCTCGCCGTGCGCGACAGCCTCGAGCTCGCCGCCCAGAGCGCGGTCTCGGCCGATGCCGCCTCGCTGGCTGCAGGCCAGCAGGCCACGCTGCAATTGCTGGCAAAGGCGTTCGAGAAGTTCTCGATCCAGCGCATCGATCCGCTCGGCGCGCCGTTCGATCCCTCGCTGCACGAGGCCGTCGTCGTGCAGGAATCCGCCACCGCCAAGCCGGACAGCGTGCTGCAGGTGCTGCAATCGGGCTACCAGCTCAACGGCCGGCTGCTGCGCCCGGCGCGCGTGATCGTGGCCCGCGCCCCGCAGGCCCCGGCCGTGCAGCCGCCGGCTTGAAAACGGCCACCCGCGTCCATAGATATCGTTCCAAGAATCTGATCTTTCGGAGCCAGTCATGAGCAAGGTAATCGGCATCGACCTCGGGACGACCAACTCCTGCGTCGCGGTGATGGAAGGCGGCAAGCCGCGCGTCATCGAGAACAGCGAAGGCGATCGCACCACGCCGTCGATCGTCGCCTTCACGAAGGACGACGAAGTGCTGGTCGGCCAGTCGGCCAAGCGCCAGGCAGTCACGAATTCGCAGAACACGCTGTTCGCGGTCAAGCGCCTCATCGGCCGCAAGTTCGCCGACGACGTCGTGCAGAAGGACATCGGCATGGTGCCGTACAAGATCACCAAGGCCGACAATGGCGACGCCTGGGTCGAGGCGCAGGGCAAGAAGATGGCCCCGCCGGAGATCTCGGCGCGCGTGCTGATGAAGATGAAGAAGACCGCCGAAGATTACCTCGGCGAGGAAGTC
>JAFEDW010000399.1 GCA_018241455.1 Pseudomonadota bacterium
CACCGGCCGCAGCGTCGCGAGCTTCTCCACCGTCGTGTCGGGGCGCACGTTGTTGTCGCGCTTGAGGCCCGCGTGCGGCACGACCAGGTCGTCGTAGAAACCATCCTTCCATGCCTGCGCCGCCTTCAGGTGGCTGTCGCAGGCGGCGCGATCCTGCTCGGCGCGCGAGATGTTCCAGGTGCGCGCCATCAGCTCGCAACTCTGCCCCATCGACAAGCCGGTGCGCGGCTCGATGACCGCCGGCAGGATCGGCTTGAGGTCGCGCAAGCGCAGCCCGAACCACGGCCGGATGCGCTGGCCGAAGCTGCGGCCGCGGTAGCTGCGCATCAGGATGTCGCGGTATGAATTCGGGAACACCACCGGCGGGTCGCTGACCGTGTCGACGCCGCAGGCGATGCCGGAATCGATCTGGCCGAGCGCGATCTTGTTGGCCACCAGGATCGCCGCCTCGAGGCCGGTGCCGCAGGCGCGCTGGATGTCGAGTCCCGGCGTCTGCGGATCGAGCTCGGTCGACAGGAGCGACTCGCGCACCAGGTTGAAATCCTTCGAATGCTTGATGACCGCGCCGCCGATCACGTCGCCGAGCCGATGGCCGTGCAGGCGGTAGCGTTCGACGACCGCGTGCAGCGCCGCGGTCAGCAGTTCCTGGTTGCCCTGGGCCGCGTAGGCGCCGTGGGAGCGCGCGAAGGGAATGCGGCAGCCGCCGACGATGGCGACACGCCTGGGTGCTGCGAGGGTCAGCATGGTGGCCTCCAGGATTGCGCGCGCCGCCGGGAGCGGCGCTGGTCGCGTAGAATGCCAGCTTGCGGCCTGGTCTGCACGGTCGTCACTTTCAAGGGGTTTTGGGCATGGCGCGAGCGGCGATCGACCGCGAATTCGAGCGACGCCTGGCGGCATTGGTCAACAGCCGCGAGCGCGGCGCCGCGCTGGCCGGTGGCCGTCGCGGACTGGAGCGCGAAGGCCTGCGCGTCACGCCGGCCGGCAGGGTGTCGAGCCGTCCGCATCCACCGGCGCTGGGCAGCGCGTTGTGCAACCCGCACATCACGACCGATTATTCCGAGGCGCTGCTCGAGCTGGTGACGCCGACATTCACCGACAACGCCGCGCTGGCGCAATACCTGGGCGACCTGCATCACTTCGTGGCCCGGCAACTCGGCGACGAGCTGCTGTGGGCGGGTTCGATGCCCGGTGAGATCGCCGGCGAAGCCGAGGTGCCGATCGCGCGCTACGGCAGCTCGCACCGCGGGCACTTCAAAGAGGTGTACCGGCGTGGGCTGCAGACGCGCTACGGCGGACTGATGCAGGCGATCGCCGGCGCGCACTTCAACTTCTCGTTTCCCGAGCGCTTCTGGCCGCTGTGGGCCGAGGCGCTGGAGCAGTCCGCAGCGGGAAGCGAGTTCGTGTCGGCGAGCTATTTCGACCTGGTGCGCAACTACCGCCGCCACGGTTGGCTGGCCCTGTACCTGTTCGGCGTGTCGCCGGCGCTGTGCGAAAGTTTCGTGCCCAAGCCGCACGATGCGGCGCTGCAGCCGCTCGGTCCCGGCACGCTGCACCTGCCGCACGCCACCTCGCTCCGCATGAGCGACCTGGGCTACCGCAATCGCAACCAGTCCGCGGTCAATGTCTCGGTCAATTCGCTCGACGACTACCTGCGCGACCTGCGGCGCGCCACGCACACGGTGCATCCGCCGTTCGCCGCGCTCGGCGTGCGCGTGGACGGCGAATATCGCCAGCTCAACGCGAACATCCTGCAGATCGAGAACGAGTACTACAGCAACATCCGCCCCAAGCGCGCGCCGCGCGCCGGCGAGAGCACGCTGCGCGCGCTGGCGCGCGGCGGCGTCGAGTACGTCGAAGTGCGCGCGCTCGACATCTGCATCTTCGAACCGACCGGCGTGTGCATGGACGAGATGCACTTCATGGAAGCCTTCCTG
>JAFEDW010000039.1 GCA_018241455.1 Pseudomonadota bacterium
CGCCGCGCTGCTGCTGCTGGCCGCCGGCTGTGCCATCGCGGCAACCAGAATGGCAGCGGCCGACATGGCAGCGGCCGACATGCCGATGACGGATGAACACGCCGCGCATCGCGCCGCCGCGAGCGCGTCCTTGCAGGTCGCGCGTGCCGACTATCGCGTACCCGACGTCATGCTGCAGGACCAGCGCGGGGCGACGGTGCGGCTGCGCGAGCTCATGGCCGACGACCAGCCGCTGGTCGTGAACTTCATCTACACATCTTGTACGACCGTGTGCCCGGTCATGACCGCGACGCTGCTGCAGCTGCAGCACCAGCTCATGGATGAATCACCCGCGCCGCGCTACATCTCGATATCCATCGACCCGGATTTCGACAACGCCGCGCTGCTGCGCGATTACGCCGCGCGTTATCACGCCGACTGGAAGTTCCTCACCGGCGACCGCGACACGGTCATCGGCGTGTTGAGCGATTTCGGCGCATGGCGCGGCGGCAAGACCAACCACGCGGCCATCACGCTGCTGCGCCGCCCCGGCGAATCGCACTGGACGCGGGTCGAAGGGCTGAGCTCGGCGGCGGAGCTGGCGCGCCTGTACCGGCAGGGCGCGCGTTGAGGCGCGCCGCGCCGCAGCTCGTCGCGCTGCTGCTGGCTGCCATCCACGTTGCGGCGCACGCCGCGGATGAGTCAGCCATCGCGGCCGGGGAACGGTTGTATCGCAGCGGCATCGGCAGCAATGGCCGGGCCCTTGCCGCGGTCGTGCAGGGCGACGTCGGCAACGCCAGCGTGGCGCTGGCCTGCGCGAACTGCCACAAGCGCAGTGGCTTCGGCACTTCGGAGGGTCGCAACCGCGCACCGACGATAACGGCCGCCGCGCTGTTCGCGGATTTCGGCGCCGGCTCCGGTGTCCGACCCGCGCGGCGCACGCCCGCCTACGACGACGCGACGTTGCGGCGGGCGATCGAACGCGGCGTGGCCAGCGATGGCCGCGGACTCGCTCCGCTGATGCCGCGTTACCGGCTCGATCCGCGGGACGCGACGGCCCTGCTGGCCTACCTGCACACGTTGGGCGAAGGCGCCGACGTCGGCGTGACCCCGACCGACGTGCGGCTCGTCACGATCGTCGCGGACAACGCACCCGCCGCGGAGCGCGAGGCGGTTACCCGCGTGGTGCAGCGCTTCGCGGACATCAAGAACAGCGGCACGCGCCGCGAAGACGAGCGTGCGGCCGCCTCGCGCCGCCAGCTCTATGGCGAGCGGCACATCCGCGCCTTCCGCCGCTGGCAGCTCGAGGTCTGGACGTTGACTGGTCCGAGTTCCACCTGGAGCGAACAGCTCGAGCATCGCTATGCGGCCGCGCCGCCGTTCGCCGTGGTCTCCGGCGCGGTCGGCGACGACTGGTCCACGGTGCACGAATTCTGCGAGCGGCGCTCGCTCCCCTGCGTGATGCCGGTGACCGCGCTGCCGGGCGGCGCGGGTGGCAGCCACTACAACGTCTACTACAGCGAAGGCGTGCGCACCGAAGCCGCGGTGAGCGCGCGCGAACTGCTCGCCACCGCGCGCCGCGCGGCGGCGCGCACGCTGCTGCTGTACCCGGACAATGCGCGCGGCGCGGTGGCGCGCACGGAATTCGAGGCCGCCTGGAAAGCGGGCGGCGGCGCCGGTCTCGTGGTCCGCGCGCTGGCGCCCGGCGAGTCGCCGGCCCAGGCCGACTGGCTGGCACTGCTGCGCCAGGCCAAGCCCGACGCCGTGGTCGCCTGGCTGGGGCCGCAGCAGCTACACGCCCTGTCGGCGGCGGTCGCGGAAGTAGAGCACGCGCCGGAACGGGTGCTGACGGCGGAATCGTTCACGGACTGGAGCGGGCTCGAACTCGCCGCACCATTCACCGCGCGCGTGCTGCACGTCTATCCATACCGGCTGCCGGCGCCCGGGCGTGCGCAGTTCCCGCGCGAGCAAGCCTGGTTGCAGGGGCAGCGGCTCGATGCCTTGGCGCGTATCCCGGCCGCCAAGGCGTTGTTCGCCTGCCACGCGGTCGGCGAGGCGATGGCCACGATGACCGACAACTATTCGCGTGAGTACCTGATTGAAACCCTCGAGCACATGCTCGATGGCACCAACATGACGACGCTCTACCCGCTGACGACGCTCGGCACCGGGCAGCGCTTCCTCGCCAAGGGCGCCTATGTGGCGCGTCCCGGGAGCGGTGCGACCGCCGGGCTGTACACCGACAGCCACTGGGTGCAGTTGTAGGGCCACGCCCGTGGCAGAATCGGCGCCGTGAAGCGCTCGCTCGCCACCCTGATCCTCGCCGCCGTGATCGGCGCCCACGCCGTGGTGCTGCCGATACTGGCGATCAGCCTCGGGCTGGTGGTGCGGCGCGCCGAGATCAGCGTATTCGTCGACTTCGCCAACGACTACTCGCGCCGCCGCGCGCTCGAACTCGGCGCTGGCCGCACCGGCACCGACGAAGCGGCGCTGCTGGCCTTCCTCGACAATGCGGTCCGCGAGGGTCCGGTGCTGTACGCGGGGCTGTCGGTCGACGGGCGCGAACTGCACAGCTCGCTCGGCGTGCCGGACATCCGCTGGCCACGCGCGCTCCCGGAGCAGGACTTCGGCAGCAGCGCGCAGCAGGCCTACCTGATCGCGACGCCCGCGTTGCTGCACGACCGTCCCGCCGAGCTGCGGCTCGCCTTCGATGAGTCGGAAGCGCGTGCCGACATCCGCCGCGCCCGCTACTACATCCTCGCGGTGATGGCCGCCTACCTGGCCGTGATGGTGCTCCTCGGGCTCATGCTGGCGCGCAGGCTCGCGCGCCCGCTGGCGCAGCTGCGCTCGAAAGCCGAGCGCATCGCGGCCGGCGACTTCAGCGCGCCGCTGGCGACCACCACCGGGATCCGCGAGGTGCACGAGCTCGGCGCGCACCTCGATTCGATGCGCGGCGAGCTGGTCGGCGCCAACGAACGGCTGCAGCGCGAGCTCATCGAGCGCGGCGCACTCGAGCACCAGCTGCGCCAGAAGCAGCGGCTGGAAGTGATCGGCACGATGGCCGGTGGCCTCGCGCACGAGCTGAACAACGTGCTGGTGCCGATCATTCTCTACACCGGGACGGCGCTCGAGGACGTGCCGGCCGGACATCCGGCGCGCGCCAGCCTCGAGCGCGCGCAACAGGCCAGCCAGCGTGCGCGCAGCGTGGTCGAGAAGATCCTGGCGTTCGGGCGGCGCATCGACGCCGGGCCGCTGCGGCCGATCGACCTCGCCGCGCCGGTCGAAGAGGCGCTGCGGCTGTTCGCGGCGCTCCAGCATGCCCGCGTCACGCTGCTGCCGCGCATCGAAGCCGGCTGCCCGCCGGTGCTCGCCGAACCGACGCTGATCGTGCAAGTGGTGATGAACCTGTGCAGCAACGCGCTGCGCGCGCTGCCGGCCGCGGGAGGCACCATCGAAGTCAGCCTGTCTCGCGCCGGCGAATCCGTCGCACTCACGGTACGCGACAGCGGCGCCGGCATGGACGCGGCGACGCGCGAGCGGATCTTCGATCCATTCTTCACCACCCGCGAAGTCGGCGAAGGCACCGGACTCGGGCTGTCGGTGGTGCACGGCATCGTCACCACGCTCGGCGGCTCGATCGACGTCGACAGCGAACCGCAGCGCGGCACGACGATCACGGTGCTGTTTCCGGCCGCGCCGGCCGGCGATTAGGGAGCGATATGGCTGATATCCTGGTGATCGACGACGAACCCGACGTGCGCGACTCGATCGAGACGGTGCTGCAGCGCTCGGGACACTCGGTGCGCACCGCGGCGAATGCGCTCGACGGCATCGCGCTGTGCCGCGCGAACGCGCCCGACCTCATGATCACCGATATCGTGATGCCGAAAGGCCATGGCTTCGAGGCGATCACGCAGGTCCGCGCGGATTTTCCCGCGGTGCGGATCATCGCGATCTCCGGCGGCGGCAATTTCCAGGCCGCGCAATACCAACCCGAGGCGGTCACCACCTCGGCGTACCTCGCGGCGGCCGGCCGTTTCGGCGCCGATGCCGTGCTGCCGAAACCCTTCGATCGCGAGGAATTGCTGGCGGTGGTCGAACGCGTGCTCGGCACGCCGCGTCACGGCCGCCCGAACTGACGGCGCACGCGGCGGCAGCCCGCGTTGACCTCGCTGCGCACCGATGCTACAAACGGCCGCAGCAATCGATAACGAGAGAGTGCGGGGACGCCATTGGCCGGTCAGAACGTTGCACGCCGTGAAGTCATCCGCCTGCTCGGTATCGTCTCGGTGGCGGCGGGCTTTCCCGGATTTCGCAACTGGGCCTTCGCCGGCGAAGCCGCCGATCACGCGGCACATGGCGCAGCAACAACGCCGGCGCCCGCGGGCCACTACCAACCGCTGTTCTTCAACGCCGATCATTACCGGCTCATCGGGCATCTGGCCGAGCTGATCATCCCGGCCGATGACACGCCGGGCGCGAAAGATGCCGGCGTCGCCGAGTTCATCGACTTCATGGTCGCGAACCGCGTACCGATCAGCGGCGCGGGGCACGGCGAGCCGCCGCGCGATTCGGCGCTGAAGATGGGCTCGGAGCTGCAGGCGCAGTGGCTCGAGGGATTGAACTGGCTCAACGCGCGCTGCCAGTACGACTTCGGCCACGCGTTCATGGACTGCGACGACGCGCAGCAACGGCAGTTGCTCGGCGCACTCGCCTACAAGGACAAATACACCAGCGCCACCGAAGCGGGCCGCGATTTTTTCCGGCTGCTGCGCGACTACACCGTCACCGGTTACTACACCTCGCGCGTCGGCATGGCAGCGATCGGGTATCCCGGCTTGCAAACCGCGTGGCCGAAGCCGCCCGGCTGCCCGCACCTGGATGACCCCGAGCATCGGCACCTGCAGCCCGTGGACGCTGGCGCGCCGGCATGATCAACAAGGTTCGCGCAGCCACCTCACCGGTCTACGATGTCATCGTCGTCGGGACCGGCGCGGGCGGCGGCACCGCGATGAAGATGCTGTGCGAAGGCGGCTTGAAGGTGCTGGCGCTGAATTCCGGTCCGCGCACGCAACCGGCCACCGACTATCGCATGCATCGGCAGGTGTTCGACCTGAAATACCGCGGCTTCGGCGATCCGCTCGCATTGCAGGGTCGCGCGCACCAGGAGCGTTACTCGGTCGAGGAGAGCGAGTACAACGAAGGCCCGCGGCTGTGGGAACACGACATCGCCTACTCGAACAGCCCCGGCACCGACTGGTACTGGAAGCGCTGCAAGGGCACCGGCGGCAAGGCGAATTTCTGGGGACGTTCCTCGTGCCGCTACGGCGACATCGACTTCAAGGCCAGGAGCCTCGATGGCGCCGGCTTCGACTGGCCCGTGGATTACGCCGAGATCGCGCCGTGGTTCGCGAAGGCCGAACGTTACATGGGCGTCGCGAGCACGGTGCAGAACCGCCCGAGCAATCCGGACGGCGAGTACCTGCCGCCGATGACGTGGCGCTGCTACGACTACATCATCCAGAAGGCGGCGGAGAAGATCGGCGTGCCGTACCTGCCGGATCGCTGCGCGCAGCTCACGGTCGCGCACAACGGGCATCCGGCCTGCCATTACTGTGGCAACTGCAGCCAGGGGTGCGATGCCGGATCGTTCTTCTCGCCGACCTGGTACACCATTCCGGATGCGGAAGCCTCGAAGAACCTCTCGCTCGTCACCGACGCGCTGGTGCGCGAAGTGCTGGTCGACGACAACGGCCACGCGAAGGGCGTCGCCTACGTCGATCGCAATACGCGCCGCGAGGTCGAGGTGTTCGCGAAGGTGGTCGTGCTCGCGGCCTCCTGCGTCGAGACCGCGCACATCATGCTGAATTCGCGCTCGCGCCACTGGCCGACGGGCATCGCGAATTCGAGCGGGCAGCTCGGCAAGAACCTCACCGATCACCTGTACGGGAGCCCCGGCTACGGCTACCTGCCGCAACTGTTGGGGCAACCGAGCCGCCCGGACAACATCGCGAACTCGACCGTCGCGTGGATGCCGCGCTGGCAGAACCTCGACAATCCGCGCGCCGAGAAATTCATCCGCGGCTACTCGATCTACCTGGGCGGCGGGTGCGATGAATTCCCGTGGCACTACAACCACGTCGAGGGATTCGGCAGCGAATTCA
Source organism: Pseudomonadota bacterium (assembly GCA_018241455.1). Lineage (GTDB taxonomy): Bacteria > Pseudomonadota > Gammaproteobacteria > Steroidobacterales > Steroidobacteraceae > FEN-1191. The sequence goes on from JAFEDW010000039.1 coordinate 6,144, forward strand.
AGCGCGGCATCAAGCACTACTACCCGGCGACGATCGGCGCGCTGGTGCAGATCCCGACGCTGCCGAGCCCCGAGAACTACATCGACATCGATCCGGAGAAGAAGGACATTTTCGGCATCCCGCAGCTGCGCTTCCATTTCCGCTGGGGCCCGAACGAGCTGATGATGTGGGAGCACTCGAAACAGGTGATGCGAGACCTGTTCAAGGCCGCGGGCGGCGAAATGTGGAGTTGCGACGCCGATCCGAATCGGCCCGGCACCAGCCTGCACGAGACCGGCGTGTGCGGCATGGGGAGCGATCCGAAGACCTCGGTGACGAACAAGTGGGCGCAGGCGCACGACGTGCCGAACCTTTATATCTGCGACGCCAGCGTGTTCCCCGGCAACAACGACAAGACCACGACGATGCCGATCGTCGCGTTCGCGATGCGCACCTGCGATCACATGCTGGATAATTTCCGGCGCGGCGTGCACCGGCGCGCCTGAAGTCCGGGAGCGGCCACCCGTGAACGGACAGGCACCGACCCCGCCCATCGGCATCGGCATCGTCGGTTGCGGCAACGCGATGGACGGCGCCTACATGCCGGTGGTCGATCGCCTCCAGCAGCAGGGCAAGGCGCGGCTCATCGGCGCGACGCACACCTCGCGCCGCGGCGCGCGCGCGGTCTTGAAGAAATGGCGCATCCCGAAATATTTCGACACGCTCGAGGCCCTGCTCGCCTCGGGCGACATCGACGTCGTCGTCGTGCTGACGCCGATGCGGCAGCACGCGGCGATCGCCGCCGCAGCCCTCGCCGCCGGCAAACATGTGCTGGTCGAAAAGCCGATGGCCGTGACGTTGCCCGATGCGCGCCGGCTCCTCGCGGCGGCGAAACGCGCACGGCGGCATCTGCTGTGCGCGCCGTTCGTGACCTTGAGCCCGACCTTCAGCCGGATTCGCGCCCGCATCGAGGCCGGCGACATCGGCAAGGTCTGCCTGGCGCGTGCCCGCTACGGCTGGGCGGGCCCCGATTGGTCGGAGTGGTTCTACCAGCGTGGCGGCGGTCCGATCTTCGATCTCGCCGTGTACAACCTGACCAGCCTCACCGCGCTCTTGGGTCCCGCGCGCCGCGTCAGCGCGATGACCGGCATCGCGCAAGCCGAGCGCCGGGTACGCGGCCGCAGGATCCGCGCGCAGGTCCCTGACAACGTGCAGATCACGCTCGATTTCGGGCGCAGCGTGTTCGCGACCGTGACGTCCGGCTTCACGATGCAGAAGTACCGCTCGCCCGCCATCGAGCTCTACGGCACCGAGGGCACGCTGCAACTCATGGGCGACGACTGGGCGCCGGATGGCTACGAGCTGTGGCGCAACGCCGTCGGCGCGTGGCAGGTGTTCGGCGAGAGCGATCCGCACTGGCAATGGACGCAGGGACTCGTGCACCTCGTGGATTGCCTGCGGCAGCATCGCCGCCCGGACGTGCGCCCGGAGCACGCCTACCATGTGCTCGAGGTCATGCTCGCCGCGGAACGGGCATCGCGCACCGGCCGCGCCCAGCCGATTCGCAGCCGCTTCCGCCTGCCGCCGCTGCGCACCGAAGCGGCGGGAGCCGACGCGCACCGCATCCACAATCGCCCGACCGATTGATGCGCGATCGAATCAACCTGCCCTACGTGCTGTTCCTGGCCGTGACCGCGGCCACCGGCGGACTGCTGTTCGGCTTCGATGTCGCGATCATCAGCGGCGCCGGCCCGTTCCTGCTGAAGCATTTCGAACTCGACGACCTGAGCCTCGGCATCGCGTTCAGCTCGCTGTTGTTCGGCTGCGTCGTCGGCTCAGCGGTTGCCGGGCGCATCACCGACCGCTACGGCCGCCGACGCATCCTGCTGCTGGTTGCGGTGCTGTTCGCGCTCACCTCGGCCGCGACTGGCCTGGCCTGGAGTTTCAACAGTTTCCTCGTCGCGCGTTTCCTCGGCGGGCTTGCGGTCGGCGCCGTTTCGCTCGTGTCGCCGATGTATGTATCCGAGATCTCGCCGCCGACGTTGCGCGGCCGCATGGGGACGCTGTACCAGATGTCGATCGTCACCGGCATCCTGGTCTCGTACTGCATCAACTACCTGCTGCGCGACCTCGGGCCCGACAACTGGCGCTGGATGTTCCTGACGGGTGTGATCCCGTCGGTGATCTTCTTGTTGCTGTTGTTGCTGGCGCCCGAGACACCGCGTTACCTCGCGATGGCCGGCAGGCGCGATGAGGCCTTCGCGATCATGGAACGCATCGGCGGCCGCGCCAGCGCCGAATTCGCAATGCGCGAAATCAGCGCCAGCCTCGCGACGCCGCGCCGCGGCTGGCGCGACTTGCTGCAGCCGGGCATCCGCCGCGCGCTGGTCGTCGGCTTCTGGCTCGCGATCCTGATCCATTTCTCCGGCATCAACACCGTCATCGACTACGCGCCGGCAATCTTCCAGTCGGCCGGATGGAAGCTCGATGCGGCGCTGCTGTCGACCTTCGTCGTCGGCCTGACGAATTTCATTTTCACCGCGGTGTCGTTCTGGACCATCGACCGCTACGGCCGCCGCCCGCTGTACATCGCCGGCTCAGCAGGCATGGCTGTCACGCTCGCGGCGCTCACCATCGCGGTGCTGCTCGGGCAATTCCACGGCGCATTGGTGCTCGTACTCATACTGGCTTACCTGGTTTGCTTCTGTTCATGCATAGGCCCGGTGTTCTGGACGCTGGTGCCGGAGATCTTCCCGAACAACGTCCGCGGCACCGCGATGATCGTGCCGGTGCTTACGCAGTGGATCGCGAATGCGATCGTCGTGTTGCTGTTCCCGGCGGCGTTGCATCGCCTGGGCCAGGCCGCGACCTTCGGCTTCCTCGCTGCGGTGTCGCTGGTACAGGCCTTGTTCACGATCGCTTTCGTGCCCGAGACCAAGAACCGCCCGCTCGAGGAGATCGAGCAATTCTGGACCGGCAAGCCGCTGCCTGCGGCGGCGAGCCACGCGGCAGGGGCGAACTAGCATGGCGCGCGGCGTCATCGACGACGCGGCGGTGGCGGCTTTCAACGCCGACGGTTATGTACTCGTGCGCGGCATGCTCGATGCCGAGGAAACCGCACTGCTTGGGCAGGCCGCGCGCGAAGACCGCGTGCTCGATGAACACGCCTTCGGCCGCGACGATGGCGAGGGCGGCACGGTGCGGCTGGCGCTGTGGAACCATCCGACCGACACGATCTACGGCATGATCGCGCGCTGCGAATCGATCGTCGGCTCGATGGAAAAACTGCTCGGCGGCGAGGTCTACCACTATCACTCGAAGATGATCATGAAGGATCCGCGTGTCGGTGGCGCCTGGACCTGGCACCAGGACTACGGCTACTGGTACCAGAACGGCGCGCTGTTCCCGTGGATGGGCAGCGCGTTCATCGCGATCGACCCGGCGACGCGCGAGAACGGCTGCCTGCAGATGATCCGCGGCTCGCACCTGCTCGGCCGCATCGACCACGTGCTCACCGGCGAACAGGCGGGCGCCGACCCCGAGCGCGTCGGGGAAATACTGAAGCGCCTCGAACTCGTCCACGTCGAGATGGCGCCCGGCGACACCGTGTTCTTCCACGCCAATACGCTGCATCGCTCGGACCAGAATCGTTCGCTTAAACCCCGCTGGTCGATGATCTGCAGCTACAATGCCGCGCGCAACGATCCTTACCGCGACTCGCACCACCCGCGCTACACGCCGCTGGTCAAGGTGCCGGATGCGAAGATCCGCGAGTATGGTATGCGCCGTTTCGCCGCCGGCGAGGGCGAAGACATATGGCTCGATCCGCAACATGACCGCAGCGCCGGAACGCTGCCAGGGAAATCCTGATGCTCTTGAAATCGACGGCTGCTGTATCGCTGCTCATCGCGCTGGCTTTCGCGCCCGCGCTGCATGCGCAGGGCACGTATTACCGCCACGCCTTCTTCGACAACAGCCTGGAAGGCGATTTCTACTGGAACAGTTCGGCTCAGGCGGCCGCGCCGAGCGCGCTCGAATTGCAGCATCGCAAGCTCCCGGTCGAGACGCGCTGGTACCTGTCGCCGCCGAATGCGATCCGCCTGCAATGGCAATCGCTGCGCGGCGGCGGCTGGGACGCCGAGATCCATCTGGTCAACTTCCCGAATCGTTGGCCGGAGCTGAGCGGGCAAAATCTCTATTTCTGGATTTACTCGCCGACTGCGATCGCGGCGGCCGACCTGCCCGAGTTCCTGCTGTCGGATGCGCGCGAGGGCCTGCAGGTGGCCGAGTTTCCCGGGAGCTTTACGGCGCCGGAGCCACTCGGCAAATACGCCGGCGACGTGCCGGCGGGCAAATGGCTGCGCGTGCGCGTGCCGATGCGCAAGCTCCGCTCGGCCTCGGTGTTCGAGTTCCATCCCGAGCGCCTGCAGAGCGTGATCTTCCACCAGGGGCGCGCCGATGGCGTCGCGCACACGCTGATCGTCGACCAGATCTACGTCGATGATGAACCGCGGGTCGCGAGTGCCGCGACACGCCGCAGCAAGGCCGCCAGGCCCGAGGCGCCGCGCACGCCCACGCAACTGACCGCCACCGGCTATGAGCGCCACGTGCTGCTGCATTGGGAGGCGGCCGAATCCGATGCGCTGGCGCACTACGTAATCTACCGCTCGCGCGACGGCGGCCCCTACGCACCGATCGGCATCGCGCTGCCCGGCACGCACCGCTACGTCGATTTCATCGGCAGCATTGGCGTCAAGGCCAGCTACAAGGTTGCCGAGGCCGACTGGAACAACCGCAGTTCACTGATGTCTGCGCCCGCGAGCGCCGCGACGCGCGCGATGAGTGACGACGAGTTGCTGACGATGCTGCAGGAAGCGGCGTTCCAGTATTACTGGGACGGCGGCGAGCCAAACTCCGGCATGGCGCACGAGAACCTGCCGGGCGACGACCGCATCGTCGCCACCGGCGCCAGCGGCTTCATGATCGAGGCGATCCTGGTCGGCATCGAACGCCACTTCATCACGCGCGAGCAGGGGCTCGCGCGCCTGACGCGCATCGTCAGCTTCCTCGAACGCGCCCCGCGCTACCACGGCGCGTGGTCGCACTACATGAACGGCGCGACCGCGCAGACGATGCCGCTGTTCGGCATGCTCGACAACGGCGGCGACCTGGTCGAGACCGCGTTCATCACGCAGGGCCTGCTCACCGCGCGGCAGTATTTCAACCACGAAACGCCGGCCGAGCGCGATCTCGCCCGGCGCATCACCAAGCTGTGGGAAGGCATCGAGTGGGACTGGTACCGCGACGGTCCGCAGGGCGATTTCCTGTACTGGCACTGGTCGCCGCAGTGGGCCTTCCAGATCCACCACCCGTTGATCGGCTTCAACGAGGTGATGGTGGCCTACCTGCTGGCGATCGCCTCGCCCACGCACCCGGTGCCGGCCGGGATGTACTACTCCGGCTGGGCCGGCCAGAACGAGCGCGCGCTGTCCTACCGCCGCGGCTGGTCTGGAAGTTCCGACGGCGATCACTACTACAACGGCAATACGTATTTCGGCATCAAGCTCGATGTCGGTGTCGGCACCGGCGGCCCGCTGTTCTTCACGCACTACTCATTCATGGGTTTCGACCCGCACGTGCTGCACGACAAGTACACGAGCTCGTACTTCGACAACAACCGCAACATCGCGCTGATCAACCAGGCCTACTGCATCGCGAATCCGAAGCACTTCGCCGGCTACGGCGCCGATGCCTGGGGACTCACGGCGAGCGATGGCCCGACCGGCTACAAGACGCCGGCCCCCGATGCGGAGAACGACAACGGCACGATCACGCTGACCGGCGCGCTGGCCTCATTCCCGTATACGCCCGAAGCCTCTATGGCCGCGTTCAAGCACTACTACCGCGACCTCGGCGCGCAGCTCTGGGACATCTACGGCCCGCGCGACGCCTACAACCCGACGCTCAATTGGGTGTCGCCGATCTACATGGGCCTGAACCAGGCGCCGATCGTCGCAATGGTCGAGAACTACCGCACCGGCCTGTTGTGGAAGACCTTCATGTCGAATCCCGAGATTGCGCGGATGCAGCAGAAGCTCGATGCCGCAACGGCCTCCAGCGGCGCAGCCGGCACCCACTGAGCCTGCCCGCCGCTTGGTTGGCTGGCCGGTTGGTTGACCGGCCCGACCGCAGCGCGGCTGACCTTTTTTGTTTTGAGCGTTACATGTACGCGCGTACATG
>JAFEDW010000003.1 GCA_018241455.1 Pseudomonadota bacterium
CCGATCGCGCCGAGGCCCGCGGCCATCGCCGCCAGCCGATCACTTTCCTTCACGCGCAGCTCGCCGGCGCCGGTCACCAGCGTCTCGCCCTCGGCACAGGCGGCCGCAATGAACAGGATCGGCAGCTCATCGATCGCCAGCGGCACGAGTTCGGGCGGGATGACCGCGCCGCGCAGCGGGCCCGCGTGCACGGTGATGTCGGCCAGCGGTTCCGGGCCGGCAGCGTCCGGCAGCTCCCTGACGGCGATGCGTCCACCCATCAGCCGCAGCATGTCGAGCAGGCCGGTGCGCGTCGGATTGATGCCGACGCGTTCAATGGTGAGTCCGTCGGCGGCGGCGAGGCAGCCGGCGACGATGAAGAACGCGGCCGAGGAGAAATCGCCCGGCACCTGCACCGCGGTGCCGCGCAGCCTCTGGCCCCCGGCGAGCTCGACGCTCGCGCCCGCGCGCCGCACGCGCACGCCGAAACCGGCCAGCATGCGCTCGGTGTGATCGCGCGTCGGCGCCGGCTCGGTGATTCGCGTTGCACCGTCAGCGCCCAATGCCGCCAGGAGAATCGCCGATTTGACCTGGGCGCTGGCCATCGGCAGCGCGTAGTCGATGCCATGCAACGACGCGCCGCCATGCAACACGACCGGCGGCCGGCCGTCGCGCGTGTCGATGCGCGCGCCCATCAGGCGCAGCGGCTTGGCGACGCGCTCCATCGGCCGTTGCATCAGCGAGGCATCACCGACCAGCGTGCTGGAGAAGCGCTGGCCGCAAAGCAGCCCCATCGACAAGCGCATCGCGGTGCCGGCATTGCCCATGTCGAGCGGTGTGGCGCTGGCGTGCAAGCCAGCGGGTCCCGCGCCTGTCACGATCACTTCGTGTTCGCCCGGTTGCGCGATGCGCACGCCGAGCGCGCGCATGGCCGCCATCGTCGCGAGGCAATCGGCGCTGGCCAGGAAACCGCTGACGTGCGTGTCGCCGTGCGCGATGCCGCCCAGCATCAGCGCGCGATGCGAAATCGATTTGTCGCCGGGCACGCGGATCGTGCCGCCGATGCGCTTGACCGGCGCGACCCGGTAACGGTGCCCGGCATCGCTGCTCATGCGGACCCCGCCGCCTGCGCGGCCGGCAACAGGCTGCCGAGGAGCTTCAGCATGCGATCGTTCTGCTCCGGCAGGCCGATCGAGATGCGCAGGTGATGCGGCAAGCCATAGCCGCCGATCGGCCGTACGATCACGCCGCCACGCAGCATCTGTTCATAGACCTGTGCCGCGCTCCTGCCGCAATCGACCATCAGGAAGTTGCCGGCGGACGGCGCGAATTGCAGGCCCATTGCGCGCAGCGCAGCCTCGACGCGCACGCGCTCGCCGACGATGCGTCGTGCGGCATCCCGCACGTGCGCCGGGTCGCGCAGCGCCGCGATGGCGGCCGCCTGCGCCAGGTTGCCGACATTGAACGCCGGCCGGTAACGGTTCATCGCATCGGCCACTTCCGGGTGCGAGACCGCGTAGCCGATGCGCAATCCGGCCAGGCCGTAGCCCTTGCTGAAGGTGCGCAGCACCACCAGGTTCGGATGGTCGGTCAGCCACGGCAGCCCGCTCGGCACGCCGCTCAGCTCCGCGAACTCGAGGTAGGCCTCGTCGAGCACCACCAGCGCGTGCGCGGGCACGGCCTCGATGAACCGCTTGAGTGCCGCATGTTCCACCCAGGTGCCGGTCGGATTGTTCGGATTGGCGATGAATACCAGCCGCGTGTCGGCACGGATCACGCGCAGCATCGCATCGAGATCGTGCCCATAGGGCATCGCTGCGCCGGGGGCATACGCCGGCGCCTCGAGGCAGGCGGCGCCGGTGGCGCGGATCACGAGCGGATAGATCGCGAAACCGTACTGCGAACACACGGCGCTGTGCTGCACATTAAGGAAGGTCTCGGCCAGCATCAGCAGCAGTTCGTTCGAGCCGTTGCCGACCGTCAGGCACTCGACCGGCAAGGCGAGATGCGCGGCCAGTGCCTGCTTCAGCTCATGCGCGCTGCCGTCCGGATACAGCCAGACGTCGGCAATGGCCGCCTGGATCGCCGCAACGACCGCCGGGCTGGGGCCGTAGGGGTTTTCATTCGACGCGAGCTTGATGACATCGCTGATGCCGTACTCGCGTTGCAGTTCGCTGATCGGCTTGCCGGGCACGTACGGCGAAAGCGCGCGCACTGCCGCCGTAGCGAGCTGCCCGGGGTGCGCTGCCGCGGGCTTCGTCGGCGCGCTCATGTCACAGGACCGAGCGCGGGTAGGAACCGATCACGCGGAACAGCGAGGCGCGCGCCTTGAGGCTCTTGAGAGCGCGCGCGACCGGCTTGTCGCTGACGTGGCCTTCGATGTCGATGAAGAACACGTAATGCCACTTGCCGCGGCGCGATGGCCGGGATTCGATGCGCGTCATGCTGATGCGGTTCTTCGCCAGCGGCTCGAGCAGCCGGTACAGCGCGCCCGGCGCGGCGGTGCTGCCGGTCGACACCAGCAGCGTGGTCTTGTCGGCGCCGCTGCGCGCCAGCAGCTTCCGGCCGATGACGAGGAAGCGCGTGGTGTTGTCGGCGCGGTCCTCGATCTCGTGCGCCATCAGGCGCAGCCCATAGACCTCGGCGGCGGTTTCGCCGGCGATCGCCGCGGTGCCGTGCTCGTCGCGCGCGCGCCGCGCGCCCTCGGCGTTGCTGCTGACCGGCACGCGCTCGGCATCCGGCAGGTTCTCATCGAGCCACAGCCGGCACTGCGCCAGTGCCTGCGCGTGCGCGCACACGCGCGCGATCGTGGCGAGCGATTCCATGCGGCCCATCAGGCAGTGGCGGATGCGCAGTTCCACCTCGCCGCAGATGTGCAGCGGGCTGCCGACCAGTCGATCGAGCGTGTGCGTGACCGTGCCCTCGCTCGAATTCTCCACCGCCACGACGCCGAAGTCGGCATTGCCCGCCTCGACCTCGTGGAACACTTCGTCGCTCGTGCCCAGCGCCAGCGCCCGCACCGAATGGCCGAAATGCTTGTACACCGCTGCCTGCGTGTAGGTGCCTTCAGGCCCGAGGAACGCGACCTTGAGGGGTTCCTGCTGCGCCAGGCAGGCCGACATGATTTCGCGGAACAGCCGTGCAATTTCCTCGTTGCGCAGCGGCCCATGGTTGCGCTCCAGCGCCGCGCGCAGCACCTCGGCTTCGCGTTCCGGCCGGTAGAAATCGACGGTATGCCCGTCGGCGTGCTTCGAGATGCCCACCTGGGCCGCCAGCTGCGCGCGCCGGCTGATCAGCCGCTGCAGCTGCTCATCGAGCGCGTCGATCTCGGCGCGGATCGCCGCCAGCGGCGCGGCCGGCGGGGTCGGCGCAGCGGCTGCGGCGCGTCGGGTGGATTTGCGTCGGATGGCCATGCGCAATATGCCCGCTTGCTAGCCCTGCTCCTGCACGACGCGCGCCGACAGCACGCCGTCGATGCTGCGGAGTTTGCGCACCAGCGGTTCGTCGACACCGCCGTCGGTGTCGATCAGCGTGTACGCGAGCTCGCCGCGCGATTTGTTCAGCAGGTCGGCGATGTTGATGTTGGCGCTCGCCAGCAGCGTGGAGATCTGGCCGACCATGTTCGGCACGTTGTTGTTGGCGATCGCGAGGCGCGTCTTGCCGGGCACGCGCGGCAGCACCGCCTCGGGAAAATTCACCGAGTTGCGGATGTTGCCGTTCTCGAGGAAGTCGCGCAGCGTCTCGGCCGCCATGGCGGCGCAATTCTCTTCGGCCTCACCGGTGGACGCACCAAGGTGCGGCAGCGTGATGGCGCGCGGATGCCGCTTCAGCGAGCGGGTCGGGAAATCGCACACGTAGGCGTGCAGGTGTCCGCTGTCGAGCGCCGCGATGATGTCGGCCTCGTCGACGATCGGCGCGCGCGCGAAATTCAGGATGACGCCGCCCGGGCGCATCAGCTTGAGGCGCGCGGCATTGACCAGGCCGCGCGTCTGCGCATTGAGCGGCACGTGTACGCTGACCAGGTCGGCGCGCGCGAACAGGTCATCGAGCGACAGCGCCTGCTCGACCGAGGCCGACAACTGCCAGGCGCGCTGCACGGTGATCTGCGGATCGTAGCCGAGCACTTTCATGCCGAGCGATTGGCCCGCATTGGCGACCTCGACGCCGATGGCGCCGAGTCCCACCACCGCGAGCGTCCGGCCCGGTAATTCGAAGCCGACGAAGTTCTTCTTGCCTTTTTCGACCGCCGCGTCGATCGCGGCATCGTCGCCCTCGAGGCCGCGGGCGAAGTCCCAGGCCTGGCAGATGTTCCGTGCCGCGAGGAACAGCCCGGCCAGCACCAGCTCCTTGACCGCGTTCGCATTGGCGCCGGGGGCGTTGAAGACCGGAATGCCGCGCATGCTGAGTTGCGCGACTGGGATGTTATTGGTGCCAGCGCCGGCGCGCGCCACGGCGAGGAGCGAATCCGGCACCGGCAACTTGTGCATGTCGGCCGAGCGCACCAGCACGCCGTGCGGATGGTTCAATTCGGAGGCGACTTCATAGCGCTCGCGCGGGAGCTTCTCCAGTCCGCGGACACTGATGCTGTTGAGCTTGAGGATGCGGTACGCCATGTCGGGGGACTCAACCGCTACGGCGCGCGAACTCGCGCATGAATTCGACCAGTGCGGCGACTCCCGCCGGTGGCAGCGCGTTGTACAGGCTGGCGCGCATGCCGCCGACCGAGCGATGGCCCTCCAGGTTGACGAGGCCGGCGGCGCGTGCCTCGGCGATGAAGCTCTTGTCGAGCTCGGGCCTGGCGAGCGTGAACGGCACGTTCATCCACGAGCGGCAGGCCGGCGCGACCGGATTGCGGTAGAAGCCGCCGGAGCCGTCGATGGCTTGATACAGGCTGGTGGCCTTGGCCTGGTTGATCTCGCCCATGCGCGCGAGGCCTCCCTGGCGCTTGAGCCATTTGAATACGAGTCCGGCGAAGTACCAGGCAAAGGTCGGCGGCGTGTTCAACATCGAGTTGTCGTCAGCCACCAGCTTGTAGTCGAGCACCGAGGGCGTCTCGCGGCGCGCGCGACCCAGCAGGTCCTCGCGCACGATGACGACGCACAGTCCGGCCGGACCGATGTTCTTCTGGGCGCCGGCGTAGATGAGCCCGAAGCGGCTGACATCGATCGGCCGCGACAGGATGGTCGACGACATATCGGCCACGAGCGGCGCGCGCGCCTCGGGCACGAACGGGAACTCGACGCCACCGATGGTCTCGTTCGGCGTGTAGTGCAGGTAGGCCGCGCCGGGCGTGAGCCGCCAGCCCGATGGCGCCGGAATGTCGCAGTATTTGCTATCGGCGGCGTCAGCCGCGATGTTGACCTTGCAATAGCGCGGCGCTTCGGCGCTCGCCTTCTTCGACCAATGGCCGGTGTTGACGCAGTCGACCACGCTGTCGGCGGTGGTCAGGTTCAGCGGGATGGCCGCGAACTGCAGCGTCGCGCCGCCCTGCATGAACAGCACCTTGTAGCCAGGTGGGATCGCGAGCAGCTCGCGCAGGTCCGCTTCCGCTTCGGCCGCGCAGGCGACGAAGGCCTTGCCGCGATGGCTGACCTCCATGACCGACATGCCACCGCCGCGCCAGTCCAGCAATTCTTCGCGGGCCTGTTCCAGCACTTCGCGCGGCAGCACGGCCGGGCCGGGAGAGAAGTTGTAGACGCTCAAGGGAAACTCCGGCGGGGAATTCTCAAAACGAGGCACTAATCAAGAGGCGCCGGTCGGGCTGTCGCCCTCGCCGGCTGGCGTGGCCCCGGCCCCGGCGTCGTCGCCGGTTTCCTCGCCCTCGCCATTTTCCAGGCCCTCGACACGCTCGATGCCGGTGAGCCGTTCGCCCTCCGCCAGTCGGATCAGCCGCACGCCCTGCGTGTTGCGGCCGACGATCGAAATATCGCTGACCGGCGTGCGCACCAGCGTGCCGGTCGAACTGACCAGCATCAGTTCGTGCGTCGGGGCGACCTGGAGCGCCGCGACCGTGTTGCCATTGCGCTCGGTGGTCTGCAGCGCAATGACGCCCTGGCCGCCGCGATTGTGCGCCGGGAATTCCTCGAGCGGCGTCAACTTGCCGTAGCCGAATTCCGATGCCGTGAGGATATGGCCCTCGCCCAGCGCGATCAGCGCGATCAACCGTTGCCCTTCGCCCAGGCGTACGCCGCGCACGCCGGCGGCATCGCGACCCATCGGCCGCACTTCTTCCTCGTGGAAACGGATTGCCTTGCCGCCGCTGGTGCACAGCAGGATTTCACGCGTGCCGTCGGTCAGCGCCACGCCGACCAGCCGGTCGTCGTCGTTCAGGTCGACGGCAATGATTCCGGACGCACGCGGCCGCGAAAACGCAGCGAGCGGGGTCTTCTTGACGGTGCCGAGGCTGGTGGCCATGAACACGTAATGCTGTTCGTCGAACTGCTTGACCGGCAGCAGCGCGTTGATCTTCTCGCCTTCCTCGAGCGGCAGCAGGTTGACGATCGGCTTGCCGCGCGAGCCACGCCCGGCCTGCGGAAGTTCGAACACGCGCAGCCAGTACACCTTGCCGCGATTCGAGAAACACAGCAGCGTGTCGTGCGTGTGCGCGATGAAGAACTTCTCGATGAAATCCTCATCGCGCACCGCGGTCGCCGACTTGCCGCGGCCGCCGCGGCGTTGCGCCTGGTAGTCGGACACGGGCTGCGCCTTCGCGTAACCGGCGTGCGAGAGCGTGACGACGACATCCTGCGGCTCGATCAGGTCTTCGGTCGACAGGTCCAGGTGATCGCGGCTGATCTCGGTGCGGCGCGCATCGCCGTACGCGTCGCGGATCTCGACCAGTTCGGCGCGCACGACCGCAGTCAGCCGTTCCGGCAGCGCGAGGATCTCCGACAGGTCGAGCACCCGCTCGAGCAGCTCGCGGTACTCGGCGACGATCTTGTCCTGCTCGAGGCCGGTGAGCCGGTGCAGCCGCATGTCGAGGATCGCCTGGGCCTGCACTTCGCTCAGGCGATAGCCGCGCGGATTGAGGCCGTATTCGTCGGCGAGATCGTCGGGCCGGGTGGCCGTCGGGCCGGCGCGCTCGAGCATTGCGGCCACGGCGCCCGGCTGCCAGTCGCGCGCCATCAGCGCGGCGCGCGCCTCGGTGGGCGACGGCGAAGCTTTGATCAACGCGATGATCGCATCGATGTTGGCGAGCGCCACCGCCAGGCCTTCGAGCACGTGCGCGCGTTCGCGCGCCTTGCGCAGGTCGAACACCGTGCGGCGCGTAACCACTTCGCGGCGATGGCGCAGGAACGCCTCGAGCAGTTCGCGCAGGCCCATGAGCCGCGGCTGCCCGTCCTGCAGCGCGACCATGTTGATGCCGAACACCGTTTCCATCGGCGTCTGCGCGTACAGGTTGTTGAGCACGATCTCGGCCACTTCGCCGCGCTTGAGCTCGATGACGATGCGCATGCCGTCCTTGTCGGACTCATCGCGCAAACCATCCTGCGCGATGCCATCGAGCAGCTTTTCGCGCACCAGGTCGGCGATGCGCTCGATCAGCCGCGCCTTGTTGACCTGGTAGGGCAGTTCGGTGACGACGATGGCCTGGCGGCCGCTCTTGCCGTCGATGTCTTCGATCGCGGCGCGCGCCCGGATCGACAGGCGCCCGCGGCCGCCCTTGTAGGCGGTGGCGATTTCCTGGGCGCCGTTGATGATGCCGCCCGTCGGGAAATCGGGGCCCGGCACGATCTGCATCAGGCCGGCGAGCGAGATCGACGGATCATCGAGCAGCGCCAGGCAAGCGGTGACGATCTCGGTCAGGTTGTGCGGCGGGATGTTGGTCGCCATGCCGACGGCGATGCCGGATGAGCCGTTGACCAGCAGGTTCGGCACGCGCGTCGGCATCACCGAGGGCTCGGTCTCCGACTCGTCGTAGTTCGGCACGAAGTCGACGGTTTCCTTGTCAATGTCGGCCAGCAGCTCGTGCGCCAGCTTCGACATGCGCACTTCGGTGTAGCGCATCGCCGCCGGCGCGTCGCCGTCGACCGAGCCGAAATTGCCCTGGCCGTCGACCAGGATGTAGCGCATCGAGAATTCCTGCGCCATGCGCACGATCGTGTCGTAGACCGCGGTGTCGCCGTGCGGGTGGTACTTGCCGATGACATCGCCGACCACGCGCGCCGACTTCTTGTACGGCTTGTTGTAGTCGTTGCCGAGCTCGCGCATCGCATGCAGCACGCGCCGGTGCACCGGCTTCAGGCCGTCGCGCACGTCGGGCAGCGCGCGGCCCACGATCACGCTCATCGCGTAGTCGAGATACGACTGGCGCATCTCGTCTTCGAGGTTGACCGGCAGGATTTCGCGGGCGATGTCCGTCATGAGTAACCCGATGTTTTTAACCGCGAAAGTTTATCATACGAACCAGCCCCGGCGAGGTTGGAAACGCGGCCTTTCCGGTCATTTCGTTATACTGCAAGTCATGGGTGCAGCGGCCAACCTGGACACGGCGGAACTGGCGAAATTCGAGGCCGTCGCGCACCAGTATTGGGATCCCACCGGCCCGCTGCACACGCTGCACAGCCTCAATCCAGTGCGCAGCGAATTTGTCGCTGCGCGCAGCGTGCTGGCTGGCGCCCGCGTCGCGGATGTGGGTTGCGGCGGTGGCCTGTTGTGCGAATCGCTGGCTGCGCGGGGCGCACAGGTCACGGGCATCGATCTTTCGCCCACGATGATCAGCGTGGCCGAACTGCACGCCGCGGAAAGCAAGCTGGCGATCGATTATCGGCTGCAGGCGGCGGCCGCGCTGGCGGCTGCGGCGCCGGCCCGTTTTGACGTGGTCTGCTGCATGGAGCTGGCCGAGCACGTGCCCGATCCGTCGGCGCTGGTCGCGGAGCTGGCGCGCCTGCTGCGCCCCGGCGGATCATTGTTCGTCTCCACGATCAATCGCACGCCGCAGGCTTTCCTCGGCGCCATCGTCGCGGCCGAATACCTGCTCGGGCTGGTGCCGCGCGGCACGCACGAATATGCACGACTGATCCGCCCGGCAGAGCTCGCGCGGGCGGCGCGTGCAGCCGGCCTTGAACTGCGCGAACTCGCCGGCCTCGCCTACAACCCGTTCACTCGCCGTGCCCATCTTGGAACGCGCGTCGACGTCAACTATCTGGCGCAGTTCTCACTGCCCGCGGGGCGCGCTTGAGCGCCTCGACGCGCTCGCGCGCGGCGCTGTTCGACCTCGACGGCACGCTGCTCGACACCGCGCCCGACCTGGCGGCGGCGCTCAACGTGCTGCTGGCCGAGCAAGGCCGCGAACCGCTCGCGCTGGCGACCATTCGTCCGCAGGTCTCCACCGGCGCGATCGCAGTCGTGCATACCGGCTTTCCCGAGGTCGAGGTGGGCAGTGCCGAATTCGAGGCGCTGCGGCTGCGGTTCCTCGACCACTACCGCGCCGCGCTCGCCGTGCACACGCGGTTGTTCCCGGGCTTCGAGGCGGTGCTCGAGACGCTCGAGGCGCACGCGCTGCCCTGGGGCATCATCACCAACAAGGCCGCCTGGCTGACCGAGCCGCTGCTCGGCGAACTGGGCCTGCTCGCGCGCGCCGCCTGCGTCGTGAGTGGCGACACGCTGGCGGTGCGCAAGCCGCATCCGCAGCCACTGTTGCTGGCGGCCGAGCGCATCAGCATGCCGGTGGCCGACTGCGTCTACGTCGGCGATGCCTTGCGCGACGTGCAGGCCGCGCGCGCCGCTGGCATGGTGCCGCTGGGTGCGCGCTACGGTTACCTGAATGCGAGCGAGGCGCCCGACACCTGGCCGGTGGCTGGATGGCTCGAGGAACCGGGCGACCTGTTGCCGTGGCTGCACCTCGAGCAACGGGCGATGCACTGATGGCCGGCAGCGCACTGTGGTTGGCGCTGGGATTGCTGTTCGGCGGCGGCACTGCGCTGCTGCTCGCCGGGTGGATGGGGCGCCGCCAGCGGCGCATGGCGGCCGAAGCGGAAGCGCGGCTCGGCGCGAGCTTCGCGGAACTGGCCAACGGCGCGCTGCGCAACAATTCGGACATGTTCCTCAAGCTGGCGCGCGAATCGTTTGCAAGGGAGCAGGCGGGCGCGCAATCCATGTTGCGTGAGCGCGAAGCGGCGCTTGCGCACTTGGTCGAGCCGATCTCCAAGGCGCTCGAGAAGACGGAACAACAGCTGCAGGGCATCGAGCGCGAGCGGCGCGACGCGTTCACCTCGCTCCGTACCCAGATCGAACAGCTGACGCTCGGCCAGAGCGCGCTGCAACGCGAAACGCGCAACCTGGTCGGCGCGCTGCGCCGGCCGGAAGTGCGCGGGCGCTGGGGCGAGCTGACGTTGCGGCGCGTGGTCGAAGTGGCCGGCATGTCGGAGCATTGCGATTTCAGCGAGCAGGCCAGCGTCAGCGGCGCCGAAGGAACGCTGCGCCCCGACCTGATCGTGCGCATGCCCGAGGGGCGCGATCTCGTCGTCGATGCCAAGACGCCGCTCGATGCGTACCTCGATGCGGTCGAAGCCGGCACCGACGAGGCGCGCGCCGCCGCGCTGGCGCGGCACGCGCAACAGCTCGAGGCACGCGTGCGCGAACTGGCCAGCAAGGCGTACTGGAGCCAGTTCAAGAAGAGCCCCGAGTTCGCGGTACTGTTCCTGCCCGGTGACCAGTTCCTCAGCGCCGCGTTGGCCGAGCGGCCGGAGCTGCTCGAGAACGCCATGCGCCAGGGCATCGTCATCGCGACGCCTTCGACGCTGATCGCGCTGTTCAAGGCCGTAGCCTACGGCTGGCGCCAGGCGGTCGTGGCGGAGCATGCGGCGCGCATCCTCGAACTCGGGCAGGACCTGCACAAGCGCCTGGGCAGCTTCGCCGGCCACCTCGAGCGCGCCGGCCAACGACTCGGCAGTGCCGTTGAAGCCTACAACAGTGCGATCGGCTCGCTTGAAAAGCAGGTGCTGCCACAGGCGCGCAAGTTCACCGAGCTCGGCGCCGTCAGCGGCGATGCGCTGCCGGCGATCGAACCCGTCGACCGGCTGGTGCGCAACGTCGCGCTGCATCCGGACGACCAGCCGCCAGCCGATCCGCCCACAGCCCAATGACAGCGCAGTCCGATTCCATGATTGACGAAGCGGCGATCCGCCAATACCGGCCCCCGGCCGCGCTGCTCCGCGACCGCGTCATCGCCGTCACTGGCGCCGGCGACGGCATCGGCCGTGCACTGTCGCTGGCGGCGGCCCGGCTGGGCGCGCAGCTGGTGCTGATCGGCCGCAACGTCAAGCGGCTCGAGGCCGTGCATGCGGAAATCGGCGCGTTGACGGGTGCAGCGGAGGCGAGCATCGCGCCGCTCGATCTCGAGAAGGCGCTGGCGCCGGATTACGACCGCCTCGCGGCGGCGGTCCAACAACGCTACGGGCGGCTCGACGGGCTGGTGCACAACGCCGCGATCCTGGGCACGCTCGCGCCGATCGAACACGCCGACATGTTGAGCTGGGTGCGCGTGCTGCACGTCAACCTCACCGCCGAGTTCGCGCTGACGCAGGTGCTGTTGCCGGCGTTGCGCGCTGCGCCGGATGCATCGCTGGTCTTCACCTCCAGCAGCGTCGGCCGGCGCGGCCGTGCCAACTGGGGCGCATACGCCGTGTCGAAATTTGGCGTCGAGGGCTTGAGCCAGGTGCTGGCCGATGAACTGGCGGGCAACTCGGCGGTGCGTGTCAACGCGGTGAATCCGGGCCCGACGCGCACGCGCATGCGGCGGCAGGCCTATCCAGGGGAAGATCCCAGCGCGCCCGTCGAGCCCGCCGCGATTCTCGGTCCGTATCTGTGGTTGTTGGGGCCCGACAGCCGCGGCTTCACGGGCCGGAGCCTGGATTGCCAGGCGCCGCGGCCGGTGTTTCCGCCGGCGCCACGGGGTTGAGCAGCGCGCCGACCTCTTCCGCCGTGAGTTCGCGCCAACGGCCGCGCGGCAGCGAGCGTTCGAGCTGCAGCGCACCGACCCGGATGCGCAGCAACCGGCTGACCGCCACGCCGCAGCGCTCCAGCAGCTGACGCAGGTCGTTGCCGCTCGCACCCAGCGTGTCGATCTGGTACCAGCGATTGCTGCCGCCGCCGCCCGCCTCTGCGATCGCGAGCACCTTGAGCGCGATGCCGCGATCGAGCTGGCCGGCGCCGATCGCGCGCTGCTGCTCGTCCGTCAACTCACCGCGCACACGCAGGCTGTAGACCATGACTTGCGCGCGCACCGCGCGCTGCAGCCGCGCAGCCAGGTCGCCATCGGCGCTCAGCAGCTCGAGGCCGCCGTCCACCTGCGGCAGCGGGCTGATGCTCATGAAACGTTCGCCGGCGCGCCGCGGCAGTCGGCTGGCCACGGATTCCGCATCGCCCTTCGCGCCCAGCAGCGCGATGCCTGGCGAACGGTGGCACAGCAGTACCGGCCGTGCGATTGCGGTACGCGCCTGCCGGATCAGCCGGCCGTCGAGCCGCAGCTGGTCGTCGTGACTGACCTTGTCGCCCAGGTTGGCGGCGCGCCCGTTGATGGTCAGGCGCCCGCCGCGGATCCACTGTTCTGCCTCGCGGCGCGAGGCGACGCCGAGGCGGGACAGCACCTTCTGCAGGCGCTCGGGCTCGCTCGCGCGCGCCATGGCTTATTACCTAGTCTTCGCTGGACGGGCTGGAGGCGACCAGGCCCGGTGCGGACGACAGCTGCGGTTCGCCGCCGACGTCGTCGTCGGCATCCGCGCCATCGTCACTGAGCAGTGCGGCGGCTTCCGCGACCGAAACGGCCTCGCCGTCCTCGCCTGCTGCGGATTCCGCCGTGGCGCCGACCGGCAGCGCGAGCTGCGGATCGATCTCTTCCAGGCCGCGCAGTTCAGCCAGCGGCGGCAGCTCAGCGACGCTGCGCAGGCCGAAATAATCGAGGAATTCGCGCGTCGTGCCCAGCAACTCGGGCCGCCCCGGCAGTTCGCGATGGCCGACGACACGGATCCAGTTGCGCTCGAGCAGCGTGCGCGTGATGTCGGGGTTCACGGCCACGCCGCGCACCGCCTCGATTTCGGCGCGCGTGATCGGCTGGCGGTACGCGATCAGCGCCAGCGTTTCCAGCAGCGCGCGCGAGTAGCGCCGCGGGCGCTCCGGCCACAGGCGCGAGACCTCGGTGGCGAAGTCGCGCCGCACCTGGATGCGCACGCCGCTGGCGGTTTCCTTCAATTCCAGCGCCCGCGCCGCGTAGTCCTGCTCGAGCTGCGCCAGGCCGGCGCGGATCGCGGCGCTGCCGGGGCACTCGGTTTCGCCGAACAGCGCCGCGAGTTCCTCGAGCGTCAGCGAGCGGCCGGCCGCCAGCAGGCCGGCTTCGATGACATTGCGGATGTATTGCTCGTTCATGCCGTGCCCGGAGTTTCGGGCGAATCCATGCCAGGGACGAGCTGGAGTGTACGCACTGGCGGCGCGCGGCGCACGTGCAACGGCGCCAGCGCCTCGGTCTGCACGATGTCGATCAATCCCTCGCGCAACAACTCGAGGATGGCCACGAACGTCACCGTGACGCCCATGCGACCCTCTTCCGGCGCGAACAGCCGCACGAAATCGACGAACTCGCCCGACTCGAGCGCGGCCAGCACGTTGCTCATGCGCTCGCGCACCGACAGCGGTTCGCGCTGCACGTGGTGGTGCGCGAACATCTGCGAGCGCGTCGCCACGTCGCGAAACGCCAGCAACATCTCGCGCAGCGTCACCTGCGGCAGCACGCGCGCCACCGGCCGGTCGCGCAGCTCGGCGCTCGCCTGGAACACGTCGCGCTCGAGGCGCACGAGCTGGTCGACATCGCTGGCTGCCCGCTTGAACCGTTCATACTCCTGCAGGCGCCGCACCAGTTCGGCGCGCGGGTCTGCTTCGCCGTCGCCCTCGCTCGCCGGCCGCGGCAGCAGCATGCGCGATTTGATCTCGGCCAGCGTCGCGGCCATGACCAGGTATTCGCCCGCCAGCTCGAGCTGCAGGTCCTGCATCAGCTCGATGTAGCGCATGTACTGGCGCGTGATCTCGGCGATCGGGATGTCGAGCACGTCGAGGTTCTGCCGCCGGATCAGGTACAGCAGCAGGTCGAGCGGACCTTCGAAGGCTTCGAGGAAAACTTCCAGCGCCTGCGGCGGGATGTACAGGTCGCGCGGCATGTGCGTGACCGGCTCGCCGTTGACGATCGCAAACGGCATCTCGGCCTGCTCGGGCGCAGCCGGCAGCACCACCGGCGGCGGCGGATTGGAGACGACGACTTTCAGGTCGGGTTTGCTCATTCGCTGCGCAGGTGCATGGCGCGGCGCACGTCATCGAGCGTGTGCCGCGCGGATTCTCGCGCCTTTTCGGCGCCCTCGGCCACCAGATTCTTGACCAGGTCGGGGTGGTCCTGGAAGTCCCTGGCGCGCTCGCGCATGCCGGTGACCTCGGCCACCACCTTTTCGATCAGCGGCTGCTTGCACTCGAGGCAGCCGATGCCGGCGCTGCGGCAGCCGGCGCTGGCCCACTCGCGCGTCTTCTCGTCGGAATAGATGCGGTGCAGGTCGAACACCGGGCACTTGGCCGGATCGCCAGGATCCGTGCGCCGTACGCGCGCCGGGTCGGTCTGCATCGCCTTGAGCTTGCGCGCCACGCTGTCGGGATCCTCGCGCAACCCGATCGTATTGCCGTAGGACTTCGACATCTTGCGCCCGTCGAGTCCCGGCACCTTCGGGCTCGAGGTCAACAACGGTTGCGGCTCGGGCAGGATGCTGACGCTGTTTCCCTCGAGGTAACCCAGCAGTCGCTCCCGGTCGGCGACCGTGATGCGCGTGTTTCCGCTCACCAGCGTGCGGGCGCGCTCGAGTGCGTTCGGATCGCCTTTCTCCTGGAACTGCTTGCGCAACTGGCGGTACAGCGTGATGTTGCGGCCGCCGAGTTCCTTGACGGCGCGCTCCGCCTTGGCCTCGAAATCCGGCTCCTGGCCGTACAGGTTGTTGAACCGGCGTGCGACCTCGCGCGTGAATTCGACGTGCACCACCTGGTCCTCGCCCACCGGCACGAAGGCCGGGCGGTAGATCAGGATGTCGGAGCTCTGCAGCAGCGGGTAACCGAGGAAACCGTAGGTCGCGAGGTCTTTCTCGCGCAGCTGCTCCTGCTGGTCCTTGTAGCTGGGCACGCGCTCGAGCCAGCCGAGCGGCGTGATCATCGACAGCAGCAGGTGCAGTTCGGCGTGCTCGGGCACGTGCGATTGCACGAACATCGTCGCGACGCCCGGATTCAATCCGGCCGCCAGCCAGTCGATGACCATCTCGTGGATCAGCGATTGCAGGTCGGCGGTGTTGTCATAATCCGTCGTCAGCGCGTGCCAGTCGGCCACGAAGAAGTAGCACTCGTACTGGTATTGCAGGTCGACCCAATTTCGCAGCGCGCCGTGGTAATTGCCCAGGTGCAACTGGCCGGTCGGGCGCATACCGGAAAGTACGCGCCGGGCTTGCGGAGCAGAACTCATCCGCCGGCATTATACGGACCGCCGCCGTGGTCGTCTCAGGCCGGCGTAAATCCCGGCAGTTGGCCGCGCCCCTGCCGCAGGATCACCGGCGGCGAGACCGCCAGGTCGACGACCGTGGTCGGTTCCAGGCCGCAACTGCCCGCATCGAGCACGGCATCGATCTGGTGCTCGAGCCGGGCGCGGATCTCGCGGCCGTCGTTCAGCGGAATATCCTCGCCCGGCAGCAGCAGCGTCGAACTCATCAGGGGCTCGCCCAGCTCCGCCAGCAGTGCCTGCGCGACGGTGTGATCGGGAATGCGGATGCCGATCGTGCGCCGCTGCGGGTGCTGCAGCCGTCGCGGCGTCTCGCGCGTCGCCGGCAACAGGAAGGTGAACGGCCCGGGTGTGGCGGACTTGAGCAGGCGGAACTGCCAGGTGTCGACCCGCGCGTAGCGGGCGATTTCGGCCAGGTCGCGGCAGACCAGCGTGAAGTGGTGGTGCCTGTCGGCCTGGCGCAACCGGCGGATGCGCTCGAGCGCATCAGTATCGCCGATGTGGCAGCCCAGCGCATAGCAGCTGTCGGTCGGATAGGCGATCAGGCCGCCGCGGCGCAGGATCTGCACCGCCTGCCGGATCAGGCGCAATTGCGGGTTCCGCGGGTGCAATTCGAAATACTGGCTCAAGCGGCTAATATACGCGGCCGCCACGGGCACCGTGGCAGCCGAGGTCCGCGTAATCGTGCAAGCCGTGCTGAATTTCCTGCCGCTGGCCGCCTTCATGCTGTGCTACAAGCTGGGCGGCATCTATCCGGCGACCGTCGCGCTGATGGTGTCGATGGTGCTGCTCGCGCTGGTGGATTACGTGCGCACGCGGCGCGTTTCCGGGATGCATGCGTTGAGCACCGTGCTGGTGCTGGTCTTCGGCGGTGCCACGCTGGCCTTGCACGATCCGCGATTCCTCAAGGTGAAGCCGACGTTGTTGCTGTGGCTGCTGGCGCTGGCCTTCCTCGGCAGCCAGTGGATCGGGCGCGCGCCGCTCGTGCAACGCATGCTGGAACCGGCGCTGCCGGCCGGTACCAGCCTGTCGCGCGATCGGTGGCTGCGCGTCAATCTCGTCTGGGTCGGCGCCTACGTGCTGCTCGGGGCGCTGAACCTGTATGTCGCACGCGCGGCGAGCGAGCAGGCCTGGGTGTACTTCAAGGGTTTCGGGCTGACGATCGCGTTGGCCGCACTCGCCTTTGGCCAGGCGCTGTGGCTGCACCGGCGCCACGCCGCGAGCGGCAGTACGCACACGTGAAGCCTGGCCGGGCAGACAGTGACCGGGTTGAACGGATCCGTGCAGTGGTGCAGGATGCGCTCCGCCCGGTGCGGCTCGAGATTCGCGACGACAGCGCGGCGCACGTCGGCCATGTCGGCGGTGGCGGCAAGGGGCACTTTAAGGTGCTGATCGTGTCAGAGCTGTTCTCCGGCAAGTCGCCGTTGCAGCGTCACCGGCTGGTGCACGAGGCGCTCGACTCGCTGCTGGAAACCGATATCCATGCCTTGGTGCTGACCACCAAGGCGCCTGAAGAAATGTCTTAAGTTATTGTTGTAACTATATGAGAAATAATATGAAATTTATTGTATTTCCGGCGGCTGTCCTGCTGGTGGCGCTGGCCGCCTGTACGCCGAAGAGCACGCCGGCCCCCGGCGCCGACGCGGCTGCGAAGCCGGTCGCGACGGTGAACGGCAAGGCGT
Source organism: Pseudomonadota bacterium (assembly GCA_018241455.1). Classification (GTDB taxonomy): domain Bacteria; phylum Pseudomonadota; class Gammaproteobacteria; order Steroidobacterales; family Steroidobacteraceae; genus FEN-1191. The sequence goes on from JAFEDW010000003.1 coordinate 17,176, forward strand.
TGCCAGCCGCGGAATTTGCCTTCTTCTCGCAAACCGTGGCCGGCAAGCCGCCCGCGGAGCTGACCCCGGACCAGCGCTCGCAACTGCTCGACACGCTGGTGCGCGCCGAAGTGGTCGCGCAACAGGCCGAGAAAGACGGCCTGGACAAGCAGGGCGACGCGCCCGAATCGATGGCGATGATGCGCCTGCAGGTGCTCGAGCGCGCCGCGATGGCGAACTACCTGAAGGACCGCAAGCCGACCGACGCCGAACTGAAGGCCGAGTACGACGCGCAGGTCGCGGCGATGCCGAAGACGCAGTACAAGGCGCGCCACATCCTGGTGAAGACCAAGGAAGAAGCGGACGGCATCATCGCGGAGCTGAAGAAAGGCGCGAAGTTCGAGAAGCTCGCCGCCGACAAGTCGCTCGACAATTCCCGCACCAACGGGGGCGACTTGGGTTGGTTCGGCCCGAACAACATGGTCAAGCCTTTCGCCGACGCGGTGGCCGCGCTGAAGAAAGGCGAGATCACGCCGGCGCCGGTGCAGACCGAGTTCGGCTGGCACGTCATCCGCCTCGATGACACGCGCGCGATCACGCCGCCGACGTTCGAGGCGGCCAAGGACAAGATCCAGCAGATCGTCGAGGCGAAGAAGTTCAAGTCCTACGAGGACGGCCTGCTCGCGGCGGCCAAGGTCGAAAAGACGCCCTAACGCAGCTGCACGGCCAGCATTTCCCTGAAGGCCGCGATGCCGGCCGGCACGTTGCCGTGGTGATTGGCGCGGTAGCCCGGCGAGGCCATGCCCCGCTGCGTCGATGATGCGAGGTCGATGTCGAGTCGCAGCGCCTCCGCGCGGCGCGCGCGCGCGCCCTGCCCGCCGCCGTCTGGTGCGGCGTCGCGGCTGGCGTACTCCAAGCACTGCCAGCGACTGTGGCCTGCGGCGAGCGGCACCACCTGGATGGCGCTGATTCCATCGGGCCGCCATTCCAGCAGGATGTTCGGCCATCGATACACGCGCCGCCACGCCGCGCCGTGCGCACCCGAACCCGCGACAGCGCGCCAGGACAGCATTTGCGCGGCCAGGTCGACATGCAGCTCGGGTGCCGTGAAATCCTGTACGCCACCCTGCACCGCGTGCTCGGGCATGCGGTGCAACAGCAGTTGCTCGATGGCGATCTTCCAGTCGGCGGGCACCTCGTGCTCCACGAATTCAGCCGCGGCCGCATCGATGGCGTGGGACGCCTCGGCGAACTCGCCGCCCGGCAGCGGCTGCGCGAGCGGCGCTGCGTCGGCGCGGGTGACGAACAGCAGGCCGGCGGCGACGGCCAATTCCAGCGGCTGCAGCGGCGCGCTGGCCGCACTGTCGGTCGGCGTGCCGTCGAGCGCGAAATTCAGGCGGTGCAGCGGACAGCCGATGGTGGCGGCGAGCTGTCCCCGCCGCGACATGACCAGCGCGTGAGGCTGGTTCGGGCAGCTGTTGACGAATGCGCGCGTGCGCGTGGCATCGCGCACCAGCAGCGCGCGGTTCGTGGCCGACTCGATGGTGAGGTAATCGCCGCGCGCCTGCAGTTCCTGCGTGTGGCCCGCCAGCTGCCAGGCCGGCGCGAAGCAGCGCGCGCGCTCCTCGGCGAAACGCCGCTCCGGCGGCAGGCCATCGAGCCCGGCCGGGACGCCGTGCGCGGGAAAATAGCCGGGGAAGATCGAGGACAGGTAGGCCATGCTGCGGCGGCGCGCGGCCTCGCGGTCGATGTCCTCCTCGGCCTGGAACGCAAATCCCTGCCACATCATTTCGAGCACGCCGATCAGGCCGAGTGAGATGGCGTCGGCATCGAGCTGCGTTTGCCCGCTGTGCTCGATCATGCGTTCGATGAGCTCCAGCACCATGTCGGCGAAGCGGTCGTCCTTCTGGCCGCAGATATCCTGGTATTCCTGGCGCGCCGTGGCCTCGCCCCAGAAGGCATACCAGACCGACACCTTGCGCGTGCTGGCCACCGAGGCGTCGACATACAGCTCGACCAGCCGCGTCAGCGCCTGTACCGGCGAATGACGCAGGCTTCCGACCGGTTCGAGCACCAGCTGCTCGAACTCCGTGGCCAGGAAACGGAGCGACGCGACCAGCATGGCGCCCTTGGACTTGAAGTAGAATCGCACGATGCCCGGCGACAACTTCGCGATGGCCACGACCCTGGCCACCGTCGTCCGCGACGGACCATAGATATGCAGCGCCGAAATGCAGGCGTCGATCAGTCGCTGGCGCTGCCGCACCGCGGACAGGCGATGCCGCGGCGGGCTGGCGCCGGCGCGACGCGGCCGGCTGCGACGAACGCTCAAGCGCTGGCCCCGCCGTCGGCGTGGCGTGCAACGGCCGCCGCAGCAGGCCCCGTTCTGGCATAGTCGCGCATCAGATGAGTCTTCAGTTCCTGCCGAAATTCAACCTCAGCCGGCACCGGCGCTGGCTGATCATTGCGCCGCCACTGCTGTTCCTGCTGGTCTTCTTCCTGATCCCGTTCGGTTTCGCGCTGACGATCAGCTTCGCGCAGACCGCGATCCACGTGCCGCCGTACACCGACGTGGTGTCGATGGATGCGCAGCACCGGCTGCATGTGTCGGCGCACCTGGACAACTACCGCTATCTGCTCACCGACAAAGTCTATGCCCTCTCCTATTTATATTCCCTGAAAACAGCGTTCTTTTCCACGCTGATCTGCCTGTTGATCGGCTATCCGATGGCCTACGCGATCTCGCGCACCTCGCGCAGCGCGCAGAGCATCCTGCTGTTGGTCATCATCCTGCCGTTCTGGACTTCCTTCCTGCTGCGCGTCTACGCGCTCGAGGGCATCATCCGCGAGAACGGCCTGCTCAACCAGGCGCTGCTGTGGCTGGGGCTGATCCACCAGCCGCTGCAGTTGATGCATACCACCGCGGCGGTCTACGTCGGCATCATCTACTCCTACCTGCCGTTCATGGTGCTGCCGTTGTTCGCGACGCTCGAGAAGCTCGACCACACGCTGCTGGAAGCCTCGGCCGACCTGGGCAGCCCGCCGTGGCGCGCCTTCCTTGACGTGACGCTGCCCTTGTCGATGCCCGGCGTGATCGCCGGATCGATGCTGGTGTTCATTCCGGCGATCGGCGAGTTCGTCATCCCGACGCTGCTGGGCGGCGCCGACAACCTGATGATCGGGCGCGTGCTGTGGGACGAATTCTTCGGCAACCGCGACTGGCCGGTCGCGTCGGCGGTCGCCGTCGTGTTCCTGGTGTTCCTGGTCGGGCCGATCGCCATCTACCAGCACTACCAGGGCAAGGACCTGGAGGCGCACGCGTGAACGAGCGTCCGCCCTCGATGCTGATGACCGTGCTGGCGATCGGCGTGGCGCTGCTGTACATCCCGATGCTGGTGATGATCGGCTATTCGTTCAACGCCTCGCCGCTGGTGGGCATCTGGGGCGGTTTCTCGACGCACTGGTACCGCGAGCTGGTGCACAACGACCAGCTGATCGGCGCCGCCTGGCTTTCGCTGCGCATCGGTTTCGTCGCCGCGACCGCGGCGATGGTGCTCGGCACGCTCGCGGCGATCGCGCTGGTGCGCTTCAAGAAATTCCGCGGGCGCTTCGCGCTGACCGCGATGGTCAACGCGCCGCTGGTGATGCCCGAGATCATCACCGGCATCACGCAGCTGCTGTTGCTGATCTCGATGCTGCACCTGTTCGGTTGGCCGCACCGCGGCTTCCTGACCATCGTGCTGGCGCACGTGACCTTCTGCACGGCCTACGTCACGGTCACGGTGCAATCGCGGCTGGCGAGCGCGGACCGCTCGCTCGAGGAAGCCGCGATGGACCTGGGATCGGGTCCGGTGCGGGCCTTCATCGACACCACGCTGCCGATCATCGCGCCGGCGCTGGCCAGCGGCTGGCTGCTGAGCTTCACGCTCTCGCTCGATGACCTGGTGATCTCCAGCTTCGTGTCGGGCCCGGGCGCCAGCACGCTGCCGATGGTGATCTTCTCGAAGGTGAAACTCGGCGTCAGCCCGGACATCAACGCGCTCGCGACGCTGATCATCGCCACCGTCGGCGTCGGCGTGCTCATCGCCGGCGTGCTGATGCGGCGCGCCGACCAGCAGCGGCTGCGCGACCTGCAACTCGCGGCGCAGTAGCCGCGCGCCGGCTATTCGCCGGTCTTGATGCGCGTCCAGACGCGCGTGCGGATCCGCTGCAACGTGATGCTCGATTCCTTGCTCGGATACAGCCGCGCCTCGATATCGGGTGTCGGGTACAGCGTATGGTCGTTCAGGATTTCCGGCCGTACCCAGGCGTTCGCTGCGCGGTTGGCATTGCCGTAGTAGATTTCATTGGTGATGCGGGCGATGACCTGCGGATCGAGGATGTAGTTCAGGAACGCGTAGGCGGCTTCCGGGTGCGGCGCCCCCACCGGAATCAGGAAAGACGAATACGTCTGGTTGGCGCCCTCGGCCGGTACCGTGAAGGCCAGGTGCACCGGCGCGCCGGCGGCGCGCGCCCGCGCCATGACCGTGGCGTAGTCCGCGGACCACGACATCGCGATGCACACCTCTTTGTTGGCGAGCGCGTTCATGTATTCGATCGAGTCGAAATTGCGCACGTACGGCCGCACCTTCAGCAGCAGTTTTTCTGCGGCTGCGTAATCCTCGGGGCGGGTCGAGTTCGGGTCGAGATGCAGATACTGCAGCGCGAGCTGCAGGACGTCTTCCGGTGAATCAAGGAAGGTCACGCCGCAATCGGCGAAGTGCCGGATGATCTCCGGCTTGAAGATCATGTCGAGGCTCGCGACCGGCGCATCGGGCATGCGCGCGCGGATCATGTCCACGTTGTAGGCGAAGCCGTTGACGGCCTGCATGTACGGCACGCCGTAGCGATTGCCGGGATCGCTGGATTCGAGTTTCGCCAGGAAGCGCGGATCGAGGTTTTTCCAGTTCGGCAGTTTCGACTTGTCGAGCGGCAGGTAGACGCCCGCCTTGATCTCGCGGCCCGAGAAATTCGACGAGGCGCTGACGACGTCGTAGCCGGATTCGCCGGCCAGCAGGCGCGCGTCCATCGTTTCCTCGGCATCGTAGGTGTCGTACACCACCTTGATGCCGGTGCGCTGCTCGAATCGCTCGATCGTGCCCGTGCCGATGAAGTCTGACCAGTTGTACAGGTACAGTTCCTTGTCGGCGGCATCGGTGCTGCAGGCGGTGGCGGCGAGCAGCAGCACCGCGCTGGCGCAAAGCTTGGATCTCATGCGGTGCGGCGGGCGGTTTGGCGGCCGATTGCGCCGCCGCCAGTATAATGGGTGCGCGAGGCGCTGCAGGCCCATACGATCGAGGGTGCACGCTTCCTCGGACGCGAGCGGGAGTTCTGCTCGCTCGAAGCCGCCAAGTCGGCCGATTTCATCATCGTCGACCGCGACGTGCTGGAAACCTGGTCGCGTGGCCAGCGCGTCTATCGCGCGGGCGCCGCGACGCGCCGCTGAAGCGGCGCACCCATGCCCAGCTCGGCCAGGTACCAGGCGACGAAGCGCGCCGACCATTCTTCCTGCAGCGCGTACGGGCCGGGTTCGTAGTAGCGCGAATTCACGCCTTCCTGGTTGCGTTCGATAATGGCCTTGTCCTCGACGCTGGTGACCTGCCACAGCCAGGTCAGGCGTTCGAGGTCGTAATCCCTGCCGGCCACGGCGTCGGCCCGCACGAGCCAGATTACTTCCATTTCAGTGCGGTCAACGCGCCGTGGCACGAAGCGGTAGATCACGCCGTGGTCGGGGTAAGCGAGGAAATCGCTGATCGGGCCGACATCAAAATAGGTCGAACTGCCGTCATCGCCCGAAAAGGCGCCCATCAGCGGCGCGAGCAGTTCCCCGTCCGGCGAGGCGGTGGCATGGCCCGCCAGCAGCGCGCTGCGCAGCACCGAAATGGACTCCTGGCCGGGATTGGCATTCAG
>JAFEDW010000400.1 GCA_018241455.1 Pseudomonadota bacterium
GCCGGACAGGATCGGCACCATCGGCAACACGCAGGGCGTGAACGCCAGCAGCAGGCCGAGGCCGAAGAACGTGGCGATGATGCCGGCCAGGCTACCGGTGCGGATCATGCGTGCGAGCCGGTCCTGCTCGGACACGAACGCACCGCTGCCGGCGTTGCCGGCGGCATTGGCGCTGGCGCCGCCGGTGCCGCCCGCTGCATCGATGCCGCCCGCGCCAGCCGCCGCGGCGTGCGCCGGCAACATCAGGTCGAATTGCTTCGTGATCGGCGGATAGCACAATCCCGCCTCGGCGCAGCCCTGGTAGGTGACCGAGAGCTTCAGCGCCGTCGTGCCGGCCGCGTGCGCGACCGGCAGGTGCGCGATCAAACCATTGTGGTAGACGACCTGCTTGCCGAAATACTCGTCGTTCTTCGTGTCGCCGGCGGGGAGCTCGGCCGCGCCGAGCGTCATGCCAGCGCTCGTCGTCGCGAATTTGAGGCGCGACTGGTACAGGTAATAACCGGGTACGATCGCCCAGCTCAGTCGCACGCGGTCGGGCGATTCAGCCGTTGCCGCCAGCTTGAAAGCGACATCGGGCGGCAGGAAGTTGTCGCTGCGCGCCGGGGCCGGCAGCAGCGTGTTGCCGTTGGCGTCGGCCGCGGGCAGCGTGATGGGAAGCGCTGCGAACAGCAGCAGGGCGCCGCAACCTAACAGCCGGCGCCAGCGCGCGATCGAATCACCAATCCGATGTTCGTCCACTTATTATTCCAGAATCAATGGCTTACGACGATTTTGCTGTCGCATCAACCTTGCAGCATAGCCCGAAGGGACTTGTCCGTCATGTGTCGCCAGTCCCGATTGATCAGTTGCGCATCCACGGGAAATTTCAAGCGTTGGCACCCACGTCTTTTGACAGTAATCAAAGGGCAAATTCAACGGTCCCACTTGAATCCGCAAAATCCGCCTCTATCATTAGCAGCCACCAGGGGCGAGTGCTAACACTTGCGAACCGGTTCGTCCAAAACAATTGTTAAGGAGTTTGATCCATGAAGATTCGTCCTCTTCATGACCGCGTGATCGTGAAGCGTCTCGAGGAAGAGCGCACCTCACCAGGCGGCATCGTGATTCCGGACACCGCGGCCGAGAAGCCCGTGCAGGGCAAGGTCATGGCGGTGGGTAAGGGCAAGATTCTCGAGGACGGCACCGTCCGCGCGCTCGACGTCAAGGTCGGCGACAAGATCCTGTTCGGCAAGTACAGCGGCACCGAAGTGAAAGTCGACGGTGACGAGCTGGTGGTCATGCGCGAAGAAGACGTCATGGCCATCATCGAAGGCAAGTAGAGGAAAGCACACATGGCAGCTAAAGAAGTACGTTTCGGCGACGACGCCCGCGCCCGCATGGTCAAGGGCGTGAACATCCTGGCGAATGCCGTCAAGGCGACGCTGGGCCCCAAGGGCCGCAATGCGGTGCTCGACAAGAGCTTCGGCGCCCCGACGATCACCAAGGATGGCGTGTCGGTCGCGAAGGAAATCGAACTGAAGGACAAGTTCGAGAACATGGGCGCGCAGATGGTGAAGGAAGTCGCGTCCAACACCTCCGACGAGGCGGGCGATGGCACCACCACCGCGACCGTGCTCGCGCAGGCGATCATCCGCGAAGGCCTGAAGGCCGTGGCCTCGGGCCGCAACCCGATGGACATCAAGCGCGGCATCGACAAGGGTGTCGAGACGGCGACCGACGAGCTGAAGAAGCTCTCCAAGCCCTGCAAGGACACCAAGGCGATCGCGCAGGTCGGCACGATCAGCGCGAACTCCGACGTCAGCATCGGCAAGACCATTGCCGAGGCGATGGAGAAGGTCGGCAAGGAAGGCGTGATCACGGTCGAAGAGGGCTCGGGCCTCGCCAATGAACTCGACGTCGTCGAGGGCATGCAGTTCGATCGTGGCTACCTTT
>JAFEDW010000401.1 GCA_018241455.1 Pseudomonadota bacterium
GAAGCGCAACGAACTGCGTTCAAGCGTGGGCGAGTGCCAGGTGTAGACGCCCAACAGCCATTCGGGCTCGAAGCGCCAGGCGGTTTCCTCGAGCGTTTCGCGCACGACGGCGGCGAGGAGCGTCTCGCCCTGTTCGACGCGGCCGGCCGGCTGGTTGAAGACGCGTTGGCCGCGGATCTGTTCCTCGACGATCAGAAAGCGGCCTGCGTCCGCAATGATCGCGGCCACCGTGATGTCCGGCTTCCAGGTCATGGGAGGGAGTATATCTGCTGGCCGTTGCCGTCACCGCAACGGCCAGCAGCCAAGGGCGAGCGCGCTATTGCGCGCGAATCAGCGGCCCGCGGCGCTATTGCATGCGCGCCGCGCGGCGATGGTGCTGGTCGTGGCTGGCCAGCCAGGCGGCATCGAATTCCTGCAGGTACTGCCGCGCCACCGGCGGACTGTTCACGGCCGCGATGCCATCCCAGCGGTCGGAACGCATGCGGTAGACGATGCCGCGGTCATCCGAGATGCAGTAGGACGCGGTCAGGTGGTGGAACTGCGGCACGAGGATGCGCAGCTCGAGGTAACTGGTGAGGCGCCGTGCCATCGACATGAAGCGGCTGCCGGAACCCGTGTGGCGCGTGTGATCGCGCAGCAGCACACGCACCTTGGCGAAGCTGTGGCTGAGCACGAAGCGCTTGATGACTTCGATGACTTTCGGATCATCGTACAGCTGCGGTTCGAGATCGGGCGTGAAGATCGAGATCAGGCGTTGGCCGGTGGCGATGACCGCGGCGGTGGTCTGGCGAACCTCGGCCACGGTGGTCAGCACCTGCAGCTCGTCGGCCGCCGGCATCGGCATTGCGAGGATGACCGGCTGGGCGGGGCGCTCCGCGGCAGCGAGGCTTTCGAGCCAGGCTTCGGTCGTCGAGCGCTGCTTGTCGGACTTGGGCACGCCTTTTGCCTTAATTCACTGCGAAGTGCCAAGGCATGGTATGGAGCGCCCGCGCTGGCGCGATCCGACCGGATCACGCTCCGCGCCGCAGGCAGTGTGACGGAGGCCACAGTTCGGCCCGGCGAACGGCGGGGGCGGGCCTGTGGCAGCCCGCGCGGCAGGATCAGTCGGGGAGGTCGAGCGCCAGTTCCGCGGCCAGGCCGAGGTAGCCGGCGGGACGCAGCGCGGCCAGGCTCGCGCGCACTTCGGGCGGCAGCGGCAACGTTGCGACGAAGGCGCGCAAGGCCGCTTCATCGACCGCGGCGCCGCGCGTGAAGCCCTTCAGCAGTTCGTAGCCATCGGGCACGCTGTGCGCGCGCAGCACGGTCTGGATCGCCTCGCCGAGCACTTCCCACGCGCCGTCGAGATCCCGGGCGCAACGCTCGGCGTCGGGCGTGAGCTTGCCCAGTCCCGCCTGCAGCGCGCGCCAGGCGATCAGCGTGTGCGCGTGGGCGACACCCACATTGCGCAGCACGGTCGAGTCACTGAGATCGCGCTGCCAGCGTGACACCGGGAGCTTGTCGGCAAAGTGCCGCCACAGCGCGTTGGCCACGCCGAGGTTACCCTCGGCATTCTCGAAATCGATCGGATTGATCTTGTGCGGCATCGTGGACGAGCCGACTTCGCCGGCGACGGCGCGCTGGCGCAGGTAGCCGAGCGAAATATATCCCCAGGTGTCTCGGCACAGGTCTATCAGAATGACGTTGATCGCGGCGCAGGCATCGGCATACTCGCCGATCCAGTCGTGCGGTTCGATCTGGGTCGTGTACGCATTCCACGTGAGCTGCTGGCCGCTGACGAAGCGCTGGCTGATCGCGCGCCAGTCCGCGCCGGGCACGGCTGCGAGGTGCGCATTGTAATTGCCGACCGCGCCATTCCATTTGCCGAGGATGGGAACCGCGCGCAGGCGCGCGAGCGCGCGCTGCAGC
>JAFEDW010000402.1 GCA_018241455.1 Pseudomonadota bacterium
GGAGTCGGCCGAATCACCCGAACTGATGCAGCAGCTCACCACCGAGCGCAATCGCAAGTGGTTGCCGCGCATCCAGGCGCTGCTCGACGACGACCACGACGACATGGTCATCGTCGGCGCGATGCACCTGATCGGACCCGACGGACTGGTCGCGCTGCTCAGGCGGCGCGGATTCAATCCCGTCCAACACTGACGACCGAGACGCTGCTGCGAGTCAGCGCAGCGTCAGTTCCAGCCTGACATTCCTGTCCTGCGCCTGCACCTTGCCGTTGGCCACGAGGAACACGCGCGTCGCATCGACCTGTCCGCCGCCGAGCAAAGCCTGCTGCAGCGCCTGGGCGCGCGCCTGCGCCAAGGCTTTCAGGTCATCATCGCTGACGGCAATATGATCGTGGATCGCCTGCTGCAGGAACCTGATCTGCGCGGTCTTGGCGTCGACCGGCGCCGCGCCGGCCACTGGCGGCGGCAACGCCGGAAACTGCGGTGCAGTGCCGAATTCCTTCGCATACAGCCGCGTCAGCGATTTGAGCATGGCCGCTTCGTCGGTCGGAGTGGCCGGGACACCGGCCTGTGCCAGCTGCTGCGCGTAGCGCTGGTCGATGATCGCCGGCCGGTCCGCGCTCGCGGCGACCGCAATCGGCAGCTCGATCTGCAATTGCGGCCGCTCGACCAGCGCCTTCGTCATGGCGCTGATCTTCTGCTGCGCAGCGGCATCGAGCGTGGCGCTGCCCGCGGTGAAATCGACGAACTGCATGTCGGGGCCGCCGCCGAACAACTTGCCCAGCAGCGTGAACGGCGATGTCACGATCTTGGTCAGCAGGTTGACGACGACTTTCCAGATCAGCGGCCCGAGGCGGAAATTCGGGTCGTCGAGCGTGCCGGTGATCGGAATATCCAGGTCGATCACGCCCTGCCGGTCCTTCAGCAGCGCCACGGCGAGCTTGACCGGCAGCGACACCGCGTCCTTGCTGTCGGTCCTGGCACCGAATTCGAGCTGGTCGATCGTGATGTGGTGCCGCGCATCGAGCTTGCGATCGTCGATCTTGTACTTCAACTCGGTGGTCAGCTTGCCCTTCGTGATGTTGTAGCCGGCGAACTTGCCCGAATACGGATTGAAGGTCGTCAGCTCCATGTTGCGAAACGCCATGTCGAGGTCGAGATAGGTCTTCGCGCCGAGGAAGTTGGCAACACCGGCGATCGTCACCGGCGAATACTCGTCGACCTGCCCTTTCAGGTCGATCGTCGCCCGCGATTCGGGCGCGGACGACAGGCCGAGCACGGTGCCGTTGAGTGCGGCGATGCCGGTGGAGAAATTCGGCTGGATGGACAGGTCGGTGAACTGCGCCTGGCCGTTGGCGACGACCACGCGGCGGATCGTGACCGGCAGGGTCGCAGCCGCAACGGCCGGCTTGGCCTGCTTCGCCGGCCCGCCGGGATCGGTCGACACATCGGATTCGGGCGCGGCGACGGCCAGCGGCGTCGCCCCGGGCGGGCGCAACGCTCGCCCGATGTTCATGCTGCGATCGGGTTCGACGATTGCGCGCGCGTAGGGCTTCAGCGCCGTGATCGTATCGATCGCGACCAGGTCGGGATGATGCTGCACGCGCAGGCCGGTCACCGTCAGCCGATCCCAGTTCACCAGGTCATCGCGCAGCGAGTTGTCGATCGTGTGCAGGTGATCCACGGTGACGGTGCCCGTGGCGAGCAGCATGCCCGCTCCGTGCCGGCCCGGCTTCTGCTGCACGTGCATCGCCGCGCCAAGCGAACCGTCGAGCACGGTGATCGAGGTTTGCCGCGTCATGAACGCTTGCATGGAGGCCAGCGGGAATGCCGACAGCGTGACGTTCAGGTCGGCCGCCGCCGGACTGGCGGTCACTGATCCCGCCACCTTCAGCACG
>JAFEDW010000403.1 GCA_018241455.1 Pseudomonadota bacterium
AATTCGACACGCTGCGCATTGGCGCCGTGGCCGAGCAGTACCACACCGACAGCGCTTCGCTCAGCTCCTCGCACACCGATGGCGTGCGCGCGGAATGGGCGCGGCGCATGACGCAGACCCTGCGCGGCTACCTGCGCGTGGGCGGTGCGCGCACCAGCTACGACCAGCCGGTCACCGGCGCGAAGCCGGCCTCGGCTTCCAACGTCACGTACGGCGCGGGCTTGCGCGGCAGCTACCAGGTGACGGAAATCTACCTCGACGCCTCGCGCAGCATCGAACCCAATGGCACCGGCTTCCTCGTTCGCCGCGACCAGCTGCAGCTGAATGTCACGCGCCAGTTCCGGCCGCTGGTTTATGGTTCGATCGGCCTGCTCGGCATATCCGACGCCGCGACCGGCGGCGTCGGCGCAGCGAGCTTCCAGAACCGGCACTACGCCACCGGTTACCTGCAACTCGAGCGCCGCTTCACGCGCACCTGGTCCGTGAACGGGCGCTACGGCTACGTCTGGCAGAGTTTCAGCGGCGAAACCTCCGACCGGCGCGGGAACCGATTCAACCTGTCGGTCGTGTACGAGGCCGGGCGCCAGTAGGGGATGTCGGACCAGCGCACAATTATGAACAAAACGGCGTGCCCGCCGGCGCGGTCCGGCTATCATGCGCCTGATCCCTTACCCGAAGCCGGGCCGCGGGCACCCGTGGCCCCGGGGCTCGCTGTGAGACGTCCGTGGACCCGATAGAAAAACCGGAATTTTCGCGCTACCTGCAGACCCTCAAGCGGCGGCGCTACCAGTTCGTGCTCGTGGCCGGGCCGGTGGCGATCCTCGGCCTGGTGCTCGCCGTGGCGCTGCCGAACAAGTACCGCTCCGAGGAAACCATCAATATCCAGAACGTGCGCGGCGAAGGCGCGCGCGCCCCGGACCTCGACAGTGACGCGAGCAATCTCGACCTGTACGTGGCCGATCTGTCGCAGACCGCGCTGGGCAAGGAGAGCATGACGCGCTTCCTCGCGTACATGCAGCAGAGTCCGGCTACGGCCGACGACCTCGATGCCGCGATCGACTCGATCAAGACGAAGATCAATATCCAGAGCGACACGGTCAAGGTGCTCGACCTGCGCTCCGGGCGATTGCGCGAAGTGACCACCGGATTCACGGTGCAGTACGATGCGCCGACCGCCGACCTGGCCCGCCAGGGCGCCGCATGGATCGCCAATGCTTTCCTCGAGGCGCACCGCAACAACCGGCTGGCAGACGCGCAGAGCACGCAGACCTTCCTCGGCGCCGAAGTCAGCCGGGCGCAGGCGGAGCTCACCGCGCAAGAGACGAAGATGGCGGCCTTCAAGCAGCAGAATCTCGGCCGCCTGCCGGATTCCGCGTCCAGCAACCAGGCCGCGATCGATCGGTCCGAGCGCGAGCTCGAAGACCTGCTGGCGCAGAGCCGGAGCCTCCGGCAGCAGCGCATCTTCCTCGCCAATCGGCTCGACCAGGCCAAGGCGGCGCCCGACAGCGACCGGCTGCGCGAGCTGCAGGACGAGTACAACCGGCTCTCGCTGACCTACGACAAGAATCACCCCGACCTGGTCACGCTGCAGCGGCAGATCGACGCGCTGAAGAACAACACGACCGTGGGCGGATCGACGCTGCAGGCGCAGCTTGAGTCCCAGCGCGCGCTGCTGGCGGAAGTGCGCCAGCGATACAGCGAACAGCATCCGGACGTCAAGAAGATCGAGCGTGACATCGCCAGCCTCCAGGCGCGCATCGCCGCCGGCGAGAAGGACACGCCGGCCACGAGCTCGATGTCGCCGGCGGAAGTGCAGCTGCAGACCGAGATCAGCGCCACGGATTCGCAGCTGGCCTCGATCGATGCCCGCTCGACCGAGCTGCGCAACAGCCTGAAC
>JAFEDW010000404.1 GCA_018241455.1 Pseudomonadota bacterium
TCACCTTCGAAGGCGTCGCCGAGGCCATCCTGCTGGCGCGCCGCAACGGCGTCGACCCGGTCAAGATGCGCGAAGCGCTGATGGGCGGCTTCGCCGGCAGCCGCATTCTCGACATCCACGGCCAGCGCATGCTCGATTCCAACTACAAGCCCGGTTTCAAGGTCAAGCTGCACCACAAGGACATGGCCATCGTCATGGACAACGCACAGGAAACCGCGACGCCGCTACCCGGCGCCGCGCTCATCGCGCAGCAGATGAATGCGCTCATGGGGGCCGGTGACAGCGAACTCGACTCCTCGGCGCTCATGCGCGCGTTGGAGCGGCTGACCGGCGAGAACCACGGCAACGGCAAGTGAGCGCGAAAGAACGCGTCGTTTTCCTCGACCGTGCCGCCTTCACCGCGGACGAGCTGCCGATCCCACGCTTCGAGCACAACTGGAGCGAGTACCCGGACACCGAAGCGGCCGACATCGTTCCGCGGCTGTTCTGGGCGACGATTGCGATCACCCATGCATGTCCGATCGATGCGGAGGCGATCGGGCAGTTGCACAAGCTAACCCGTATTGTCGTCACCGGACCTGCCCGGATCGACGCCGAAGCGTGCGCAACGCGCGGAATCGTGCTGCAGCCACTGGCCACGAGCGATGGCTCGGGACAGGCGCTGGTCAGTCTGCTCGAAGCAATGGTTGAGGCTGCGTCCAGCGGCGCCCAATCCTGAGTTCACAGGCGATCTGCACAAGGTCACGAGATGATGCTCGGCGATTCCATACTGTTCAGGCAACAGGCATTGATCGACGGCGAATGGCAGGACGCCGTTAACGGCGCGCGCTTCGCCGTCCACAACCCGGCCAATGCGGAACGCGTCGGCCACGCGCCGAATTGCACCACTGCGGATGTCGCGCGCGCCATCGGAGCCGCGCACACTGCCTTCCCCGCTTGGCGCGACACACCTGCCAAGACCCGCGCGCACCTTTTGCGCCGCTGGTTCGACCTGATCCTCGCGCACCGCGACGATCTCGCCACGATCATGGTGTCCGAGCAGGGCAAACCTTTGAGCGAAGCGCGTGGCGAAATCGACTACGCGGCGAGCTTCATCGAGTGGTTCGCCGAGGAGGCGCGGCGGGTGTATGGCGACGTGGTACCGTCGCCGTGGGCGGATCGGCGCATGTTCACGCTGAAGCAAGCGTTAGGTGTGGCGGCGCTGATCACGCCGTGGAATTTTCCTGCCGCGATGCTCACCCGCAAGGCCGGCGCGGCGCTCGCTGCCGGCTGCACGGTGGTGGCGAAGCCGGCGTCGCAGACGCCATTCACCGCGCTGGCGCTGGCCGAACTGGCGCAGCGTGCGGGGCTGCCGCCGGGCGTGCTGAACGTGGTGACCGGCGACGCAGCAACAATTGGCAGCGTGCTGACGTCGCACCCACTGGTGCGCAAGGTCTCGTTCACCGGTTCGACTTCAGTGGGCAAGCAACTCCTCGCGCAGAGCGCCGGCACCCTGAAGCATGTGTCGCTCGAACTCGGCGGCAACGCGCCCTTCATCGTGTTCGACGATGCCGACCTCGATGCCGCGGTGGCGGGTGCGCTCGCCAGCAAGTACCGCAACAGCGGGCAGACCTGCGTGTGCGCGAACCGGGTGTTCGTGCAGGACACGATCCATGATGCCTTCGTTGAAAAATTCACCGCTGCGGTGGCACAGCTAAATGTAGGCGAAGGCTACACGCCCGGCGTGGAGACCGGCCCGCTGATCAGCGCCGCCGCGCTGGGAAAAGTTGAAGCCCACATCGCCGACGCGCTCGCCCGCCAGGCTGTACAGCAGCGCACCGTCCTTGCCCGAGTAGATATAGGCGTGGCCGGCGACCTTGCTCTCGCCTTCCTTGCCGGGAGAACCCACGATCACA
>JAFEDW010000405.1 GCA_018241455.1 Pseudomonadota bacterium
CGGCGGTGATCGCGGCCGCGGCGGCCATCCTCGGCTCGCTCGCGGCGGTCACCCGTGCGGTACGGCTGCCGCCGGCGGAGGCGATGCGGCCCGAGCCGCCGCGCAGTTACCACGCCGGGTTGCTCGAGCGCGCCGGCGTGATCCGATGGCTCGGCAAGTCAGGCCGTGTGATCGTGCGCAACATCGCCAGGCGTCCGGTCCGTGCCGCGCTCTCGGTCCTCGGCATCGGCGCGGCCGTCGCCACGGTCGTGCTGGGCCGCTTCACTTTCGATGCGGTCAACCACCTGATGGCGGTGCACTTCGACACCGCCCAGCGCGAGGATGCGCTCGTGACTTTCGCCGAGGCGAGTCCGCCGACGGCCATCGCCGGGTTCGCGCACCTGCCAGGCGTGTTGCGCGCGGAAGGCTTCCGCGCGATCCCGGTGCGGCTGCGGGCCGGATACCTGCAGAAGCGCACCACGCTGCTCGGCGTGCCAGCCGATTCCGAAATGCGGCAGCTGGTCGATGCCGCCCGGCAACCGATCGGGATGCCACCCGCGGGCCTGGTGCTGACGCGCAAGCTCGCGACGCTCCTCGGCGTGCAGCCGGGTGATGTCATCGACGTGGAGCAGCTCGACGGCCGGCGCCTCGGCTTCCAGGAGACGGTGGTGCGCCTGTCGGACGAGCCGCTCGGGATCAGCGCCTACATGGATTCCGGCGCGCTCGCACGCCGGCTGGGCGAGACGGACGCGGTTTCGGGCGCGCTGCTGCAGGTCGACCACGCGCAGCAGCAGGCCGTGTACGATGCGCTGAAGCGAATGCCCGCCGTCGCCGGTGTCGCGGTGCGCTCGGCGATGCTGCAGACGATCTCGGATACGATGAACCGCAGCTTCATCCTGATGACCTTCGTGCTCACGGGTTTTGCGATGGTGCTGGTCGTCGGCGTCGTCTACAACAGCGCGCGCATCGCGCTCTCCGAGCGCGGGCATGAGCTCGCGAGCCTGCGCGTGCTCGGCTTCAACCGGCCGGAGGTCGCGCTGCTGCTGCTGGGCGAGCAGGCGCTGCTCACGCTGGCCGCGATCCCGCTGGGCCTGGGGCTCGGCGTGCTGGTGTGCCGGATGCTCGTGCCGCTGTTCGATCGCGAGCTGTTCCGTCTGCCGTTCGTGCTGACGAGCGCGACGTTCGGCTTCGCCACCCTGGTCACGCTCGCCGCCGCGGCGCTGTCCGCCGCGCTGGTCGGGGGACGCATTGCACATCTGGACCTGGTTGGCGTGCTGAAATCCCGGGAATAGCCACATGAAGATACGGCCTGCGATCCCCATCTCCATCGGCGTGCTGGCTCTCATCGTGCTCGGCGCGCTGCTGGCGCTGCGTCCCGCGCCCGTGGTCGTCGAAACCAGCACGGTGCAGATCGGCCGCCTGCAGGTCGTCACCGAAGACCAGGCGGAGACGCGCTCGCACGATCGCTACGTGGTGGCCGCGCCCGTCGCCGGCCGGCTGCTGCGGGTGATGCTGCGCGAAGGCGATGCGGTCAGGCAGGGAGACAGCGTCGCGACGCTGGCGCCAGTGCCACTCAGCGACCGCGAGCGCGAGGAAGTGACGGCACGCGTGGAGGCCGGCACGGCGACGGAACGCGCCGCCGCTGCGCAGCTCGACCACGCCGTCGAGGATCTCGCGCAGGCCCGGCGCGAGAGCGCCCGGCTGGAGGAGTTGGCGGCGCGCGGCCTGGCCTCCGCCCAGCAGCTCGAGCAGGCGCGCAATACCAGCACGACCATGGCGATGGAGGCCGCCGCCGCCCGCGATCGCGTGCGCGCGGCCGAGGCCGAGGTACGCGGGGCGCGGGCCGCGCTGGCCGGCGTACAGCAGCGGCCCGGCGCGCCGCTGCTGATCCGTGCACCGGGTACCGGGCG
>JAFEDW010000406.1 GCA_018241455.1 Pseudomonadota bacterium
CTACGCGCCGCGCATCGACGAAGCGGTCACGCGCGACGTCGGTTTTCTCATCGCGGGTCCCGATGGGTTCGTGGCCGAAATCAAACGGCACGCGCAGCATGTGACCCGCTGCCCGCGCCCGGGCGTGCCCTACTATGCGGTCGGCGCCGAGTGCCTGCGCGGGCGCTTCCGGCTGCAGACCGAAATCATCACCGACGCCGAGCGCCCGGTGGTGCAGGTGCGGTTGAAATTCGCGGCGCTGAAGGGCAACGCGTCGGACTATCGCGTGTACGTACTGCTGGCAGCGCACCTGGGCAACTACGGCGCCGGCAATACCGCGTGGGTCGCCGACTATCGCGACACGCCGGGGCTGTTCGCCTCGCGCGACGATCGCGCGCTGTGCCTGATGTCCTCGACCGGTTTCGCCGCGCGCTCGGTTGGATTCGTCGGCGCCTCCGACGGCTGGCAGGACCTGATGGCGCACGGCACGCTGCAATGGCATTACACGCGCGCCGAGAACGGCAACGTCGCGCTGGTGGGCGAATTGCCGCTGCTCGAAGACGAGACGATCCTCGCGATCGCCGTGGGTCGCGGCGCGGAAGAGGCCGGACACCAGGCGCGCGCCTCGCTCGAGGACGGATTCCCGGCGCTGCTCGATCGTTACGTGAAGCCGTGGGAGCTGTGGCAGGCGAACCTGCCGGTCGGGCCGCGCGGCGCGCTCTCGGAAGTGAGCACGGCGGTCATCAAGACGCATGAATCGAAGCTGATTCCGGGCGCGTTGCTCGCGAGCCTGGCGGTGCCGTGGGGATTTTCCAAGGGTGATGGCGACCTCGGTGGCTATCACCTCGTGTGGCCTCGCGACATGGTGCAATCCGCGGGCGGATTGCTGGCGGCGGGCGCGCACGCCGAGGCGCGTGCGGCGCTCGTATACCTGGCCTCGACGCAGCATGCCGACGGCCATTGGCCGCAGAACATGTGGGTCGACGGCACGGCCTATTGGCAGGGCCTGCAGATGGACGAGACTGCGCTGCCGGCGCTGCTGTTCGACCTGGCAGCGCGCGCCGGCGCGCTGCTGCCCGGGGATATCGACACGCATCGTTTCTGGCCGATGCTGCGCGCCGCCGCTTCATACCTGGTATGCAACGGGCCGGTGACTCCGCAGGATCGCTGGGAAGAAGACGGCGGCTACACGCCGTACACGCTGGCCGCGGAAATCGCGGCGCTGCTGGTGGTGGCCGAGTGGGCCGAGAAGTGCGGCGAGCCGGAACTGGCGCCCTACCTGCGCGAGACGGCCGACAGCTGGAACGCACAGATCGAACACTGGCTCTACGTGCAGGACACGCCGCTGGCGCGCAAGTGCGGCGTCGAGGGCTACTACGTGCGCATCGCCGAGGGCGACAACGACGGCGCCGACGACATCATCGATATCAGGAATCGGCCGGATGGCGACACGCAGCGCCGCGCCGAGGAAATCATCTCCGCCGACGCGTTGGCGCTGGTGCGTTTCGGCCTGCGGGATGCCAGCGACTCGCGCATCGTCAACACGCTGCGCGTCATCGACTCGGTGTTGGCGATGCAATTGCCGTACGGACCCGCGTGGCATCGCTACAGCGACGACGGCTACGGCGAGCACGCGGATGGTTCGCCGTTCGACGGCACCGGCATCGGTCGCTTGTGGCCGCTGCTGACCGGCGAGCGCGCCCACTACGAACTGGCGCGCGGCAACGCGACCACCGCGGCGCGCTTGCAGCGCTCGTTCGAAGCCATGGCCGGACCAGGCGGGCTGCTGCCCGAACAAACCTGGGATTCGCCCGACATCCCCGAGCGCGAATTGCTGCTCGGACGGCCGGCGGGTTCGGCGATGCCGCTGGTGTGGGCGCACGCCGAGTACCTGAAGCTGGTGCG